>NZ_JBIMBV010000014.1:0-139383 GCF_048551735.1 Acinetobacter legionensis | reverse complement strand
GTCTTTTTTACCTAACACTTTCAAAGTCATTCCTGATTCTGATTGGACGCTTATAAATCAATCTGCATACATTATCTATGACGGTTGTGAATATCTTTATTACTTTACAGCTCTTTCCAAACTTACAGATCATAGACTTCAAGCCTTACTCACACATAGACATCTTGGACATGACATAGTTTTTATATTTCAACATGAGAAATTTGCACATCCACTTATTCGTGAAGTATCTGAACTTGTTTATCTTCATGATCATTACTATTCTCGTCGTTCATTCAGTGATTTATAGGGGTTTTAATTATGCATACATTATCACCACAAGACTTAAAAGCCTTACAAGATTTCGTATTAATTAGTGCTTTTATGTTATCTGTATTTGGGTTCATTACTTTGCATTTTATATATGTAATCCTTGATAGATTTGTATTTAAGCGAATACGTTTGCCTAAAAAAATTAAAACTCAATATGGTTACTTATTTAGAACATACTCAGGTATTTATGTTCGTGAAGATGAATTGGATGATATTAATGATGATTATTTGTTTAAGAATAAAGAACGTGCTATACGATTACTTGAATACAGGCTTAAACGTTTAAAAGATCAACCTGATTCACTAGATTCACATTGAAAATGTACAAGTCTTTTCACAAAAAAGACTTGTCGAAATGATACACAAAGAATTGATTTATATATAAAACGTCATGTCTATGACGCTTAGATTTATGACTATAAATCGTCACAAACAACATTCGATCATTGACCCTCTGACTACATTTTTATTGCTATTTCACTGAAATAGCAATCTATAATATGCGGGTAACGATGCACAAAATATGATCATAATAGGGCAGTTTTAAATGGAAGAATATCTAATTGAAATAATGGCAGGCTGGATTATTTTGGTCGCTTTGTCTTTTTATTTTGTATTTTCTTAGAGGTATTTAAAATGGATTATTGGTTAGGTGTTGGCATTCTAGTTGTTGTACTTCTTTATTATGGTGTTAAATATTTATATAGATCAATGCGTGATCAAGTTTAAGAATGACTGGCATTATCTTCCAGCTCCAGATCTTCTCGATTAAAAATTTGCTCCTGACCTGAAATTTTTATTTTATTATTTATCAATAGCTTGTATTTTTACTTGGTTTTTATGATTGGCATAATATTACACAATGAACAATAGGCATGTTTGGAAAACCACGTTTTATAATAGAAATATTGGGGTATTACAAAAGTCAGATTACATATTCATGCGTGATTCACTGGAGCAGTATCTAGATGCAATCAGGGAACTAGACATAGACAATTACGATGAAATAGATCAACTCAAATTATTATTTATAAAATTAGATCATCACATAGACAGACTGAGATAGCGCAGGATTTTGCATAACGAATATTATGTTACTCAAGGTACTCAGCAACGTGAATACAATTATCTAGATTCACGTTGCTGAGCTGTGGCAACAATAGCGTTGTGTAGGCCACAGTCTTAGATATCTTATTTAACATAATATACATTATGCGAAATTGGTATAATTAAGGTTTTGTATCTGTTGGGTTTTTCTTTGGAATTGGCTTGACGCTATAAATCTGCATCTCAGCACCAAACTTTGATTGAGATTCCGTAAACTCAATTTCAACTTCCTGACCATCATCAGCGCATTGTTCTAAAATCGCTTGAATCTGTTCAATTGGCATCATTCCATTAGCAGGCTTTAAATTGTATTTAACTGGTGACAGTACTGTGGTAGATAAATAACAAGTTGGTTCACCTGTCTTTTTGTTCTCACCACGGTAAACTAATGGAAAAACTGTACGTTTGTTAAATGTTACTTGCATGGTTAAAACCTCTCTTTAGGCAACTAAATGTAAACGCTCATTTGGCGTGTATGGTGAAACTGGAATTTGATAATCTGGTGGCAATTGGTCGCACATCTTGAGTTCTAAAAGACGTACAAATGGAATGACCTTGCCGTTAGGGTTTTTATGTAGGTTTTGGAGGTGTGAAAGACTAATGCCACATTCAATCAGGTCATTTTTACGTTTAGAAAAACGTGATTTTGTATGACGAGCTAATACAACTTTCCAACCATATAAACGTAAAGAGTTATAAAACTCCAAAGCGTTATAAGCTCTTACATAACTCGGATTACCTTTCTTGGTGTAAGTAACCAACTTAGATTTAAGTAAATCTTCTAACTGTGCATCAGTTGCAAAATTCATATACTCACCCTCCATTGTCTTAAGGATTGGGTCAAAAGCTACGTGCCAGAGGCGTAGCAGTAAGTCTGGCTGTTGTTTCTGGAACTCTATAAGTTCCCAAATATTTGTTGGGTAACCGTTTTTACTTAAATATGTCTTAGAAATACGACCCTCTAAGCGCACAATCGCATTTGCAAAAGGCAAAGCATCATGCATAGCACATACAAGTGCTTTAGATCGTGAACAACCTTTATCGGCTAGTTTTTGAATTTTATGTAACTGACTTTTTACTTCTTCAAATTTGCCATAAGCCTTAGGGCGTACACTGGCACCATCGTTACCCCAAGAAATATAATTGTTATATTTAATTTCTCTAGCTTTACGATGGCCAGATGAAAGATTAGCCATGTAATCCAAAACAGGTTGAACCATGTTCTGATGAGGCAATCTGATTAGTTGGGTTGTATCTAAACAAGAAAGTTCAGTGTTAGGAACATCAAGAATAGGACCAAGTTTAGGGAAAGCAGCAAGCAACATACCAATCATGTGGTAAGTACCAAGTTCAAGAGATTCAAAGCCGTAAACATTATGACCTTGTAACAATTTTAACGGTGAACCTTTCTTTGATCTCAACATAAGGCGGTGTATTCATTGTGCTTGTATAAAACTTAACAGCCATATCAGTAAAATCGCTTGGTAATGACTCATAAGGATGATAAAGCTCCCCTGTTATAGTATTTCCATGGTCATCTTTACTGACATGTCGAGTCGCAGCAGGCACACCATAATCACGAATATCACCGTTAAACCAATAACGATTCTCAAGATTACAAACATGTGTCGGAATGATCGGAATCATTAAGCGCTCAAAGTCTAACATCCTGCCCCAGTGGTATAAAAGTATACCGGTATACCCAACTAACAAAAGAATACATCGGTATACCGGTATACGCAAGGATATTTGTATAAATATGTATACAATAAAATGATTTAATTAATTGGGTTTATCTAATGGCCGAAACAGTAAAGTTAAACAAATGGGAACAGGAAGTGTTAGAAGCTAGACTTAATTACTTGAATAAGAAGTTAATTATGAATGGATTTAAAACAATTAAATCAGAAAGCCAAATAGTTCATAAAATTATAGAAATGACAGTAAACAAAATCGATATTGATCAAAATGGGAATATAAAAATTGTTGATTAAAGGTGAAAAAATAATCAAAATTAAGCCTAAATGATAAAGTTTCTCATCTTCCCTGTAGGCTCCGTTATATATAGCTCACAGCAGGAATTGAAAAAAACTTTGGAAACTCAGGCACACTATTAGATAGCAGTGTGCCCTATCACTTTGCCCTGTCCTTCGCCTCCTCCTTGTCGTACCTCCGCGTCGTCGTTGGCGTCCAGAGCAGACAGAAATCGCATAATGCAGATTGATGTTAAATGCACTGCAATTTTCGCAAAAAAAATGACATTTTCTGGTTGGGAAAATGCCATTTTTATAAGTTGCAGTGCAAGTAACATAATCTTGGTATATTATGCGAAATCAAATAAACTAATGAATTGATATACATAATTTTAATACTTAAAAAAATAAGCCTTAGTCACATTAGGCTCAATTTATTAAGACTTTAAAGCTATCAATTAATCTAAAAATGAATTTTATCTCGATGCATTTCTACAATCATTAACCAAGCTTTGGTTGCTGGACTCATTGCTACAGTCGTATTCCAAGCCATACTCAATGTCCAATGTAATTTAGGCTCATTAAGGATTGCTGAACAAAACTTCCCCTGATCTAGCTGATCACAATAAATTTTGGGTAATATAGCGATCCCCATATTAAACTCCACCATTTTGGTGATAAAGTCCCACTGGCTACTTTTACATACGACTTTTGGTTCAAAACCTACAGAATTTGCAGCCTGTATAATCATCTTATTTAATGTAAAAGAATCAGCGTAAAGTAAAAAAGTTTCTTCTTTAAGTTCATGCAAATTTACTGAATCTCGTTGATTCCAGTGTGAATTTTTCTTTGCTAATAAACACATTGGTGAATCTATCACAGGAATTGCCGCAAAACTTGGCCTTAAATTACCGAGTAAAATTCCAACATCAATACTTTTATCAGCAATTGCTTCCTCAATACCATTGGCACCGACTTCTAAGAATTTCAATTGAATATCGGGATGATTTTGGTGAAATAAAGCAATTAAAGGACTAAGTAATACCGAACCTAGTGGTGGTAAGCCTATGGTTAATTTACCTTTTTTTAACTGCTGTACTTGATTTATATTATCAAATATTTGCTTTTGTTCATTTAAGATATTTAAAGCATGTTGATAAATTAATTCACCAATATAAGTAAGCACAACTTCCCTTTTTCTTCCAGCTTCACCTTTTTTAAACAAAGCTATACCAAGTTCTTCTTCTAAATGTTTAATTGATTTACTGATTGTAGGCTGTGACATAAACAAACGATCAGCAGCCAAAGTAAAACTTTCACAATTGACAATTTCTACAAAAATTTTAAGATTTTTAATGTCCATTAATTATTCCAAAAACGCATAATTATGATTTAATTATTCATAATATGATGTGATGTTTGCAACTAAAATAACTCATCTTTTTAAAATATCTGCAATAAAATGTCTACGAGTACTCAAAGCCATCAAATTTCATCAATCTATAAAGTCACATTGCAAATTGGGCTTTTAATTTTGATTTGGTGGATTGGTTCAATCATTCAAAAACAATTTAATTTACCTATTTCGGCAGCTGTGATTGGCTTATTTATGGTTTTGATTGGGCTCATGACAGGTATTTTTAAGTTAAATTGGATTAAATCAGGCTCAGATTTCATTCTAGGTGAATTGGTACTATTTTTTATTCCTTGTTTTATCGGGTTAATGAAATATAAAAACCTATTTATGACTGAGGGTTGGCAACTGATTGTGGTGGTTGTACTGGGTACAATTTGTGTGATGGTATTTACTGCTTATAGTGTGCATATAGGTTTTAAACTAGAGCGGAAGTTGAAACAACGTCATGTTCATAAAACCGTACATGTATTACAGGGAGATAAATAATGTCTGCCATTTCAATATTTTGCCTAGTGATCACATTAGTTGCGTATGTGTTGGTCAAAAAACTTTATCGTAAATTTCCATATTTAATTTTATCTCCAGCAATTTTGGTTCCGATTGTTTTAATCATCATTTTACTGTCAGCACATGTTTCTTATGATGCTTATATGCTTGATAGTCAGTGGATTATCTGGATGTTAGGGCCTGCAACTGTTGCCTTTGCAATCCCAATTTTTGAATATCGCCAAATCATTAAAGAACATCTCATTTCAATTTCAATGGGTGTAGTCATTGGTATGCTTGCTGGAATGATCAGTGCATTCTACCTTGCCAAGTTATTTCATTTTGACCAAACAACAACCTATAGTCTAATGGCTCGTTCAATCTCTACACCATTTGCAATGGAACTAACAACCCATATCGGCGGTTCTGTTGAACTGGTGATTTTATTCACCATGATTACTGGGGTGACTGGTATGTTAATTGGTGATTTGATATTGGGTGGATTAAGACTGAAATCAAGCTTTGCGCAAGGTGCGTCTTTGGGTAATGCAGCACATGGTTTTGGTACAAGTAAAGCTTATATGCGTGATAAAGATGAAGGTGTTATTGCTAGTTTAACCATGGTTTTAGCTGGTATTTTTATGGTATTGGTTGGACCTTTTATTGTACATCTCATTGTCTATTTACTAAATTAATCTGTACAGTATCGATTTGGATGTGCTGAATCTCTTTTCTGCAAAGAGATTCATTTATCTTTGAATCGTTTGTAATGTTTTAGGTAAAAAATTAATCAATAGCAAACCAAGCAATGCTGAAAGTCCAGCAAGGATAAAAATATATTCTCCTGATAATTTTTCCCAATATTGCCCAGCTAAAATACTGCCTGACGCAACACCAAGTCCCCACATGGTACTATATAGCGCTTGTCCTCTGCCCTGTTGTTTGGCTGCAAAGTTCTGCAAAATGACCCGCATTGCAATAATATGAAATAAACCAAAACTAAATGCATGAAACGTTTGAGAAATAAATTGAATAATGAAACTTTCTGAAAATAAACCTGCCAAAATAAATCGAATACTGGTCATGATTAAACAAAGCGCGACTAAGCTTCGCCATGAAAAACGATTTAGGAAGAAATTTGCATAGTTAAACATGATAATTTCAGCAATCACACCAACTGACCATAAAAAGCCAATCTGAGTTGTACTGTAACCAGCAAGCTTTAAATAATTACTATAAAAACTATAAAATGGTGCTTGTGCAAAAAGCATAATAAATTCAATGATAAAAAATGAAAAAACCACAGGTCTTTTTAGGATGGGAAGCAATGGCTCTAATATTTTTTGTGCACTTGGTGCTGCGCTAGGTTCCTTAATCGAAAAGGACCAAATAAAAGCTGTAAATGCAATACATAACAACATCATCGGTAAATATTGAATTGCAATAAATTCTAAAATCGCACCGATACTAAATACGCCAATAATAAATCCAATAGAGCCCCATTTTCTAATTTTTCCATACAATGCTGTATGTTGATTACCCAACCAAAACAGCGTTACACCTTCAAATTGCGCAAGTATGGCATTTTGAAAGAAGCTAAAAATCAACATCAGAAATGCAATTGATTGCATATTGTTGGGAATAATAAAAATCAAAAACCAGATTGTAGCTTCCATCCAGGTTGCCACACGTACCCATAACATTCGTTTGCCCGTTTTGTCTGCGATAAATCCCCAAATAAAGGGTGCAAATATACGGGTTAAAATGGCTATAGAGGACAGTAATCCTATTTCTTGATAATTAAATCCTTGATCTTGAAGATATAAGCTCCAATACGGTAAAAAAGTTCCAACTATTGAATAATACCAAAAGTAGAATCCACTCAGTCTGTATTGGATTGGCATGGCTTGCATATCGTTGCATTCACTTGGATTTTCAAACAGTTAGAAGAATAAAGCGTTGTATAAGTTTGTACTCAAAAGCACTCATCCGTAGTTCAACTGTATACTGCTAAAAAATATTATTTTTTCAAAAACCCATAATACTCTGTTATATATTTAATGTCTTTTAATAAAAATATATTTTGCTTATTTGGTAAAATTACTAGATTCGTAACAGACTCACGAGGCACTAAATTTAACGCAAAACACCTAACACCTTGATAATTGTCAAAGATTGAGCTGTTAATCTCGATATTACTAGACCTACATTTGGGTTGGTTATTGTAAAAAAAGATCATGGATATGCTGCATATATATTTAACAGCCAATAACTCGGAAAAAGAAATTTAGACTTATTATATTGCAAATCATTGTTTTACCTTATAAGTATAGGAAGCTATCAAATTATATTTAGATTAGTTTGTTATGATCGATATTCAAATAATACAGTAAATTAAATCTTAAACAAAAAGTATAATCTGTAAATTAATAAGAATAAATTATGCTCTCTAAGTCTATATTTAGTGATTAAAAAATCAAAATAACAATTTAAAAATATTCGCACCCCCAAATTTCTCTTCGCTTGGGTTGAATTTGTTCCACTAGTAAAAATAAAGTAAATAAAGGCATTATATACATCATTGGCTCCATCCACGCTATACATAACCACGTAAATGGTCAACAAGCTCCTACGCAGTACCAGGCTTTTTTAATTCCAAATTTAAAATTATCAATACCAGACTGAAGCCCAAAAGGATTAATTTTTGCAGGAAGATGACAGCGATTTAGACTGATTTTTTTATATGGAGTTATCTGCCATAGAACTAAAACAACAATAATAAAGCATGCCAATATTATTTGGTTATGTAATAATTCATTTAAATAATGTGTCAAAATTGAGAGTAAAATACCAATAAGTGTCCAAAAAAACATATAGCCGATAAAACAATATTAAACTTAACTTCCTCTTTCTCTTAAAGTTCTTTTTCTGAACATCCTCTACAGATAAAAAAAGTAATGGTCAACAGCTTGATGGTATTACACAAAAACAAATTAAATCTGATTTGGATAATAATTTAATCACGGCTTTTACCCCATTAGATTCTTTACAAAAAATTGAAAGTAGTAATAGCGACATCAAAATAGGTCAACAACAGCTTAATTTTAATATTAGTAAAGTCTTTGGTATAAGTAATGAAAAATTTAACGCTGATTTAGCACTTCCTTATGGCGATAATTTAAACCGCTATTTAACTTTAAATGGGATTGATGAATGGACCTTAACATCTACTCTTGCAGGACATCCTTTCCATATTCATGTGAATCCTTTTCAAATTAAATCCGTATATAAGGTTGATGGTTCAAATAATCGTATAGGTGGAGATATAACTTTAGAGAAAAATACTAATCCTTTATTTAATAGTTTAAATGGCGTATGGAAGGATACTCTTTTTGTTCCAACGGGTTATGAGATTGTGGTCACAACCAAGTATGAAAAATTCACAGGAGACTTTGTATTACACTGTCATATCTTAGATCATGAAGATCAAGGCATGATGCAAAATGTCCGTATTTGTGATCCGAATGATAAAGATTGTAAAACAAGACCATTTGGATCTGTTGTACCTGCAGGACTTCATTCACATGCACATTAAATGTATTCGTTCAGTTCTGATCAGACATAGATCTTGAAAAAGAGAAAGTTACCCATTTTGATAAAGGTGTCGAATCTTAATCAAACAAAGGTAACTTTCTTATGTTTTATATTAACAATCAAACCATCAAGCACAAAGTAGGCTTACTCAATTTAATAACTATTTTGTTCCAGCAAAAACTACTTCTTAAAATCAAATCATAGTAGATAAAACATAATAAAAACCATTCTTAACGCCTTCACCTTTACCAGAGTTAAGTAAAAAGGCAGAAGATAAAGTCATATTAGCAAACTGGTACCTAAAAAAATATTTTAAGTGTATCTTATAGCAATACCACATTAAAAATACACTCTACTACTTCTTTTTTAAATCTTAGGGGTAGAGTTTATGTCTTTTCAACATCATTCTAATGATTTTCTTCCCCCCATTATGGCCGGTTTAATTTCGGTCATCGTTAATTATGGTGGTACCTTTATTTTAATCTTCCAAGCTGCACAGATGGCTGGTCTTAGCCCTGAACTCACTGCCTCATGGGTGTGGTCTATTTCTATTGGGGTTGGTATCACAGGAATATTATTAAGTTGGTATACCTATACCCGAGAACCCATTATCACTGCATGGTCTACGCCTGCCGCTGCATTTTTAATTACGACACTTGTAACTGTGCCATATTCCGAAGCAATTGGAGCATATTTACTTTCTGCACTGGGATTTGTGATCTTGGGAATTACGGGCTATTTTGAAAAATTGATTCGTCTAATTCCAGCGGGTATTGCATCTGGTCTCTTGGCAGGTATTTTATTGCAATTTGGGATTGCAGCCTTTACCAATATGACAATTGATCCTTTTTTGGCGATTTCATTATTTTTGATTTACCTCATCAACAAGCGTTTTTCTGCAAGATTTTCCATTATTAGTGTCTTGATTTTTGGCTTTATTTTCTTACTTTTACAATCACGGATTGATTTCTCTGGATTTGAACTAAAATTAGCCTCGCCTATTTTTACCACACCAACTTTTTCTATAAACTCGATACTGAGTCTTGCCTTACCTTTATTTTTAATTACCTTAACAGGACAATATATGCCAGGTTTACTGGTTCTTAAAAATGATGGTTTTCACACCAATGCTAAACCGATTCTTATCGTGACAGGCTTAGGCTCGTTCCTCATGGCTCCGTTTGGTTCACATGCATTTAATCTTGCTGCGATCACTGCTGCAATTTGCACTGGAAAGGAATCCCACGAAGATCCATCAAAACGCTGGATTTCAGGCATCGCCGCAGGTGTGTTTTATATTTTTGTTGGAATTTTTGGTGTAACGTTAGCAGCTGTCTTTGCAGCGTTTCCAGTCGCTTTTATAAGCACTCTAGCAGGACTTGCATTATTAGGTACAATTGCTGGAAGTCTTGCAAATGCGATGAGTGATATTGATTGCCGAGAAGCCTCACTTATTACCTTTCTCGCAACGACGGCCAATATCAGTTTATTTGGTGTTGGGGGTGCATTTTGGGGTTTGGTTTTAGGTCTAATTTCATATCTAGTACTCAATGGCAAATTCAAAACCAAGACACTTTCTTGACCCTACTGGACTAAAGAACTGGTAGTTTTTATCAAATAATCATTTATAAACAGCATATTACCTTTAAATATGCTGTTTTAATTTATTCAGAGCCTAAATCATTCTATAAACCCAGAGATCATTTGATTGACTACAGCCGGTTTTTCAGCATGTAACCAGTGCCCGACTTGTTCAATGACTTTAACTTGGCTATGACTAAACTGGGTTTCGATTGCAGAAAAATGTTCAGCTTTTGAGATATAGGGTGAGTTTCCACCTTTAATAAACAATGCTGGAATAGGATTCACCTGCTGATTTTCCCAACTTAAAATATCAGCATAATGATTAAATAAGGCTTGGACATTAAACAGCCATTTTCCCTTACTGAATGATTTTAATAAAAATTGAATCACCATTTCTTCTTTTAAATACTCACGCATAATCTCTGTTGCTTCTTTACGAGATTCAATCTGTGCATTTTCAACCGCAAATAAGGCTTTAAAAATTTGATCATGGTGATTTTCTTGATATGCAAAAGGTGTCATGTCCAAAACAATCATTTTTTGCATACGATCTTGCGCTAAATCTGCAAGTTTCATTGCAATTTTTCCACCCATAGAATGTCCAATCGTAATAAACTTTTCAATATTTAAATGATCAAGTGTTTGCAAAACATCCTGAGCCATCAATTGATAATTCATTTCATCTGAATGTGCAGAATGACCATGATTTCGAACATCAATTTGCAATAAGTTGAATTTGCCTTGAAATTCACGTGCAATAATGCCCAAATTACTTAAACTTCCAAATAACCCGTGAATCAATACCAGTGTGGCTTTTTGAGTTCCATGGCTATCTTGAGCTTGATCGTATTGATAATTCAGTAACATTAAAAACCATCCAGAATTTAAATATTGCGTTTGCGCTATGATGACAAGAAGCGAAATGTAGAACAATAGTTTTATCATTCATTAACAATACTGCGACTTAAAAACAATCAATATCTTAACTATCTCTCTTCCAATACCGCACTTGATACATTCTTTAAGTTTTATCTTATTTATCCTCTATTTTGTAGTAAATGCACATTTGGCTATAAATATAGACAAATGAGCGGTGGCCTTAATTTAAAGTTGAATAAATAATAAAAAATAAACCTCAATCTACTGTTGAGTCGGGGTTTGAATTACCTATATTATCAGACTTGATTTTTTCGATTGATTTAGGACTTTAGACCATGTTTCAACATGTAGATCCTTATGCAGGTGATCCAATTCTTTCTCTAATGGAAGCCTTTGGTAAGGATGAACGGACACACAAAGTAAATTTAAGTATTGGTCTTTATTATAATGAGGACACAATTGTTCCTCAGTTAGACGCTGTAAAAGCGGCTTTGAAAAATATTGAACCAAGCAATGACAAGGTAAAGCTTTATTTACCGATGGATGGTTCAAAGTCATATAACGAAGCAACCCAGAAATTAGTTTTAGGTGCAGATAGCCAAGCACGTAAAGATGGCCGTGCAGTGACCATTCAAACCCTAGGCGGTTCTGGTGCACTTAAAGTTGGTGCAGATTTTCTAAAAAAATACTTTCCTGAATCTGATGTTTGGGTGAGCCAACCGACATGGGAAAACCATATTGCGATTTTTAATGGTGCGGGAATCAATTCACATTTCTACCGCTATTTTGATGCAGCAACCAATGGTGTCAATATTGAAGGCATGTTAGAGGATTTACAGCAAATCCCTGCAAAAGGCATTGTTCTCCTTCACCCTTGTTGCCATAACCCAACAGGCGCAGATTTAACACCTGCTGAATGGGATCGTGTGATTGAAGTACTGAAAGCACGTGATTTAATTCCATTCCTCGATATTGCTTACCAAGGTTTTGGTCAAGGCTTAGAAGAAGATGCTTATGCAATTCGTACTTTAGATAAGTCGGGATTGAATTTCATTGTTAGCAATTCTTTCTCTAAAATTTTCTCACTATATGGTGAGCGTGTTGGTGGTTTAAGCTTTATTTGTGATGACCAAGCAACTGCACAAAAAGTTTTAGGTCAGCTTAAAGCAACTGTACGCCGTATCTACTCAAGCCCACCTACAACGGGTGCCTTAGTGGTTGATAATGTATTGAATGATGCAACATTAACTGAAAAATGGCATGCAGAACTTAAAGAAATGCGTGAGCGTATCATCCAAATGCGCGAACTATTAAAGGCAAAATTAACTGCTGCTTTACCTGGTCGTAATTTTGATTACCTTACAGAACAACAAGGCATGTTTAGCTATACTGGTTTAACTGCTGAACAAGTGGATATATTGAAAGATCAATATGCCATTTATTTGCTACGTAGCGGCCGTATGTGTGCAGCGGGCTTAAATTTAAAAAATATTGATTATGTGGCAACATCTGTTGTAGAAGTGATTAAAGCAACTGCTTAAATAAATTGATAAGCGTTGATTGGTTCAATCCACTGCCACTTAGCTCCCTTTCATAAGGGAGTTAAGTTTTTGAGATAATTCTTTTTTAAATGAGCATTTTAAAAGCTTAACATTGACATACAGATTTATTTTTATACAATAAGTATTCTTATCCCCTTTCTTAAAAGAGCAACGCCAATGAAGTAAGTCATTTTCTCATCATTATTTATTTAATTTTTGATGTGCAAAATAGATTCTACTCAAGGCTACACTTATCTTTTGGTTCTGATACTTTCTTTACGATAAATTAAATAATCTACTGTTATTTAAAGCTTTTATTACATACTATTTTGTGCATCCTCTATATGAGGATCATTTAATGCAACAAGCATGTATCATTTCAAATTTGAGTTTGGCATTTCCCACTCAAACAATGTTTACTCAACTGAATTTTGTGCTTTTTCCAGGGCAAACTTCTGCTGTGATTGGCCGTAATGGTTTGGGAAAATCATTACTTTTTAAATTATTACACTTACAACAGCATTCAGATTTAGCCTATTCAGGTCAAATTGCGTGGCATATCCAACATGATTATTTAGCACAATTACAACGATTAAATGCCAAAACCATAGCTGAAGCTTTAGATATTACTCATCTACACAATGCTTTTGAGCGTATTGAAAATAGTAGTGCCAGTTTTGAAGATTATGATTTGGTTGAAAACTGTTGGGATTTACCACAAAAATGGCAACAAATTTTAAGCAATGCACAACTGCCGCTTGATTTAAATTTTCCTGTTAAATCCTTAAGTGAAGGTCAAAAAACTAAGCTGGCTTTGTGTCGCTTATTTCTAAAACAAGATCATTATCTACTTTTAGATGAGCCAAGTAATCATTTAGATGCCATGGCAAGAAAATGGCTAATTGAATCGATTCAGTCACATAAAGCGGGGGTTTGTATTATTAGTCATGATCTTCAATTGCTAAATCAAGTTCAGCATATTTATGCTTTAACCGCAAATGGTTTACAGCATGTTAAGGGCAATTATGCAGATTATTTTAAACAGCACCAACAACAAGTCCATGCATTAACTCAGTCTATTCAACAAGAAAAACGTGAATTTAAACAGTTAAAGCAACAACAGAACGAGAGTTTAATGAAAGCACAAAAACGTCAACGTAAAGGTGCTCAATTGCGTGACTCGAACTCTCAAGCCAAGATTCTTCTGGATTTTAAAAAAGAGCAAGCTGGGCAAAGTTTTGGGAAATTACGTGCACAGCAAATTCGCCAAGCTGATGAAACACAAAGCAATTTACAGGAGAAACAAACAGCTTTAGAAAAAATTAAACCACAACGATTTCACTTTCAATTTCAATCATTTAAGCAAGGTGAAATATTAAGAATTCACGATTTACAATTGCCTTATGCTACAACACAGAAAATAAATTTGTCACTCCAAGCCGGTGAAAAAATCCAGCTTAAAGGTGCGAATGGCGTGGGTAAATCCACCCTATTAAAAATAATTGATCAATCACAATGTACTGAAATTTTCTTTATAGGACAAAGCTTATATTTGGATCAAAATTTTAGTTTGCTCAATGATGATCTTTCTGTGATCGAGAATTTAGCTGAATTTAATCCAGATCTGCCAGAGGTTGAATGGCGAAATTTATTAGGTCAACTGCGGATCCGCCGTGAAAAAGCACTCTTAAAATTGGGCCAACTCAGTGGCGGTGAAAAACTCAAAGTTGCATTACTGGGAATAAGTCACAATCATCAAAATATAGATTTATTGCTATTGGATGAACCTGAAAATCACTTAGACATCGAGTCACGAGAATTACTTGCACATGCCATTCAGCAATTTAAAGGTGCTGTCATTCTGGTTTCTCATGATGATTGTTTTGTTGTTCAAAGTGGAATAGATGAGAAATATTTACTGAGTTAAATGGTAATGATTGAATAAATCAGTATTTATTCAATCATTTAATACTTAAATTTGTGTCATTAACCACAAGCCGCTTGGGTAATTTTTTTGGTCGCAGGATCTACTGTTACCGTCACACGTTCAATACGATAATCCATGGTTACACCTTGATTTGGCGCAACTTTACGTACGATTGATGCCTGTGTAAGCTGCTTAATTTTCGCTTCAGACATATCATTTTGTCCAATCAACTGAGTCGCACGTTCAGCAACACATGTGGTTTGAGTGTTTTGCGCTGTTTGATCTTCCGTTGAATTGGTTTGAAGCGAAGAGCATGCTGATACAGTTAAAGCCATGATACCAAGACCTAAAATTGCAACATTTTTCATAAGACGACCTATTTTGATTTTTTGCTTTAAAGCCATAACATAACAAAAAAAGATAAGCTTAGAAAATTAATATATAAAACTCATACATTTATCATGCAAATAAAAACCAGTGATTCATGATTTATCACTGGTTTTTGGTAGTTCTAAATATTTAAGCTTAAAAATTAATCACCGTACGGATTGATTTACCTTCATGCATTAAATCAAATGCTTCATTAATTTTATCTAAGCCCATTGTATGGGTAACAAATGGTGCAAGTTGAATATCACCTTTCATCGCATCTTCAACCATACCCGGCAATTGTGTACGGCCTTTTACCCCACCAAATGCAGTTCCTTTCCATGTACGACCAGTCACAAGCTGGAACGGACGGGTTGAAATTTCTTGACCTGCACCTGCTACACCAATGATGACTGATTGTCCCCAACCACGATGAGCACATTCAAGCGCTGAACGCATCACATTGACATTACCGATACATTCAAATGAATGGTCTACACCCCAGCCTGTCATTTCAACAATCACTTCTTGAACAGGTTTGTCATAGTCTTTTGGATTGACAAAATCAGTCGCACCAAACTCTTCTGCCAATTTAAATTTTTCCGGATTGGTATCAACAACAATGATACGGCCTGCTTTCGCTTGGCGCGCACCTTGTACAACAGCCAAACCAATACCACCTAAACCAAATACAGCAACTGAATCGCCTTCTTGTACTTTTGCCGTGTTATGGACTGCACCAATCCCTGTCGTTACACCACAACCCAGTAAACAAACATGTTCAGGATTTGCTTCTGGGTTAATTTTAGCCAATGAAACTTCAGCAACAACCGTATATTCACTAAAAGTTGAACAACCCATATAGTGATAAATCGGTTCACCATTATAAGAAAAACGTGTCGTTCCATCAGGCATAACCCCTTTACCTTGTGTAGCACGAACGGCTGTACATAGGTTAGTTTTGCCTGATTTACAGAATAAGCATTCACCACATTCTGCCGTATATAGAGGAATCACATGATCCCCCGGTTTCACTGAAGTTACACCTTCACCAACTTCAACAACAATACCAGCCCCTTCATGGCCTAAAATTGCTGGAAATACACCTTCTGGATCATCACCTGATAAAGTAAATGCATCTGTATGACAAACCCCTGTATGGGTAATTTTAACAAGGACTTCGCCTTTTTGTGGAGGAGCAACATCAATTTCCACAATTTCTAAAGGTTTTCCTGGACCAAATGCAACAGCAGCACGTGATTTCATAGCTAAATATCCTAATAGGTTTGTGTTTTAACAGTTGGACTACAGTAACCTTTTTCTATTTACAGATTCAACCATTAACTTAATGATATGATTTAGTAAAATTTAAAGTACTCATTGAAAGAATGAATCATTCAAAGACTTCACTTGCCTTGGTTATTTTGGCTTTTTCAATCACTGGATACAGTTTACCTATGAATCAACCAGAACAAGAACAACAAGTTAAAGTATATGCAGATCATTGGATCAATGAGCCTCAAGCAAAACAAATGCTTACTCAAGGGCTAACTGCATATTTAGCCATGAATGATGCTTTCCAAAGTATCGCGTCACGTATCCATCTGATTCGAAAAGCCAAATATACTCTTGATTTACAATATTATATTTGGGCGGATGATTTTATTGGCAATTTAATGCTACACGAGTTGCTAAAAGCTGCTGATCGCGGTGTAAAAGTCCGACTATTGATTGATGATCAAAATGGAACAAAAATAGATCGACAATTAAGTGCATTGCTGACACATCCAAACATTTCGATCAAATTATACAATCCTTATAAATTTCGGCACTTTCGTGTAATGGATTATATTTTTAGAATGAACAGAATAAACCATCGAATGCACAATAAATTAATTATTGCTGATGGCGCAATTGCTGTAACAGGCGGACGAAATATTAGCAGTGAATATTTTGATGCTAGTGAATCTTTCCAATTTACCGATATGGATATTTTATTTTTTGGTAAAGCGGTTAATCGTGCAAATGAAGTTTTTACCGACTTTTGGAATTTTCAACTCACCTATCCCATTGATCAATTTATTCATAAAGGTTCTGAACAAGATTTATTAACTTTACGAAAAAGCTTTGAACGACTTGAACAAGCTGAACATACAGCAGATGAAAAGGTAAATCTTGAGCAGAAAGAACTTGCCAATGAGCTTAATCAAAATAAAATCAATTGGGCTTATGCCGATTTTTTAGCAGATTCTCCAAAGAAAAGTTTAGGACAAGCGCGCGGCAATGAATTAATTTCACATCAAATTCACCAGCATTTGGGTGATCCTGAACAAGAAATGGATTTGATTGCTGCTTATTTCGTTCCTACAAAAAATGGAACGAATTTTATTAACCAATTCCCTAAACAAAATGTCAAAGTGAGAATTCTAACCAACTCTTTTATGGCAAATGATGTTGCGCTTGTCCATGCGTTTTATCAAAAGTATCGAGTTGACCTGCTTAAAGGCGGAGCTAAGCTTTATGAATTTAAACCTTATATAGAACGTAACCGCCGTACTTGGTATGAGGTCCTCACAGGAAATATCATTCCAAAAAAAGGCAAAAATAAATCGAGTTTGCATGCAAAATTTATCAATATTGATGACAGAGTCTTTATTGGCTCATTTAACCTAGATCCAAGATCATTCAATATCAATACTGAAGTTGGACTGATCGTTCAGTCAGATCCTTTACAAGAACAAATTTCAAATCTATTGGATCAAACCCTATTGAGGGTTGCTTATGAGTTAAAACTTAATTCACAAGGTGAGCTAATCTGGTTAGATCATCGTGTTGATGGCAATGTGATCGAATATAAAGTTGATCCTGAAACTACACGATTCCAACGATTTATTATGTACAGTGTGTCATATTTACCACTTGAATGGATGATGTAAGTTTAGTGTAATGACAAATAGCATACTAATTCGCTAAAACATCATTATTATAAATAACATTCGAATAAACAGAGACCTTTGATCTCTTTAACCAATTCTATGTCAGTAAAGCCCGCATATTTTAAGCTTTGGAAATGTTCATGTTTCGACATAAATAAGTCACTATCGCTCATCGCGTCCGACGCAAAAACATGGTCACAGACCAAGTACATCGCATCACTTTTTAATAGCGTTTTCACTTGTTGATGAAATTGATTTGCATAGCTTTTATGGCGTAACTCATGTAAAGCTTGATGAATAATGATTGCATCATACTGTCCAAGCTGATCACGCCAATCTTCATTTTTAAAATCAGCAATCAGATATTGCGCCCGGTCTAGCTCAAAAGAAAGTAGCTTACTTTTGGAAAGCTCGTTCATTGCATCAGAGAAATCTAGCGCCGTATATTTAATCTCAAGGCAATGACTGAGTAAATGTTTTGCTAGAAAACCAGGACCTGAACCTATTTCTAAAATATTGAACTGTGCGTTTTGATCAGTTTGATGCTGTTTCTCTCTGGCTGCTTTTTGAATTAAATTCACATAATAATCAAAAAAATCATAACGCCAAGGTCGTTTTTCATTGGCATCATTTGCCCATTGCAAAGCATCTTGCGGGTTTTTCAAATCAATTGGACTCGGTACATCCTGAACACTCATTATAATTATTCCACTGAAATCAATATAAATTTGCTTACTATTTACCCATATTTTAAAGCAATAGGGAAAAGGATTTTCGCTAACTTTGTAAGTTATTTATTTTTAACTGCTGAATAGAAATTGCTAAGATATCAAAAACTTTTTTATCTACACATTGTGCAACATTAAAGCGCATAAACTGTCCTGCATTTTCAGCTTGGCTAAATGAATTACCTGGTGCTAGAATTACGCCCTGTTTGAGACATAACTTTGATAATTCTGCAGCTTGTATACCATCTGGTAATTTGCACCATAAAAAAATCCCCGCTGTTGGAACAATCCACGGTTTTATACCGAGTTGCCCCAACTTTTGCATCATTTCATTGCTGACTTTCAGCAAATGTTTCTTTAACCAATCTAAATGTTTAGGATAACTGCTGTCCATTAAAGCCTGATAAATAATTTCTGAATTTAAGTGACTATTGCTAAAGTTGGTCGCAATTCTTAAATCGATCAATTGATCAATCAGCTCAGATTCTGCAATGATATAACCGCAACGAATCGCTGCTGAAAGAGTTTTGGTAAAACTGCCAATTTGAATGACATGCTTAAAACCTGCTAATGAAGCATAACGTGGTGCTGGTGTATATTCAAAATCAGCAAAAATTTCATCTTCAATAATCAATAAATCAGTTTTCTCAACCAGCTTAGAAATTTGATAAACCTTTTGTAGCGAAATCGTGGCCCCTGTTGGATTATGGATCCCTGAATTGGTTAAATAGATTTTTGGCTTTAAATTCAGTGCTTGTTCAAATTTTTCTACGTCTGGTCCCAGTTCTGTAAACGGAATTGGAACGGCTTTTAAATGATGTGCCTTAATCAAGGCGCGGAAATTAAAATAGCAAGGATCATCGATCAAAATCACATCGCCGGCTCTAAGTAAATGTCTGAAAATTAAATCAATGGATTGCGTTGCTGAGTCAGTAATAAGAATTTGATTCAGTTTAAATTTTAAATCATACAATTCTTTTTTTCTGGCAATAAATTTACGCAACTCCAAATGTCCATGCGGTGTTGCATAATCAGTGAGCATGCTGATTTCAGACTTGGCAGCTTGTTTTAACGCTTTACGGATCGATTGTTCAGGCATCCAAGTGGTGGGTAACCAACCACAACCCGGTTTTAGCACATCAATCTTCGCCTCTAACGACTGCCTTGAAATCCACAATGGATCTATTTCACGTTGATACTGTATTTCAGTGTCAATCATTTGCATTGGTTCTGCTTTACCTAACACATAATAACCAGAACCAAGACGAGATTCTAAAACACCTTCCGCAACTAATCTGGCATAGGCTTCAACGATCGTGGAAACAGAACAGTTTGTTTGTATAGCAAACTGACGAACTGAAGGTAAGCGTGAACCTGCAATTAAACTTTTATTGGAAATTTGATTTTTAATCATCAGCACTGTTTGTTCAATTTTAGTTTTTGCCATTTATAAACCATATATTTAAAAAATAAGAAATACGAGAAAATTTGTTAGATTGAATAGAATTGTACTGGTAAAAATAGCATAACAGTTCTTTAAAATTGTACTGCAGTGTACATATATATTTCCAGTAAATAGCGCTTAAATAATCATAAATTTACTGAGTAATTGATGATGGATAAAACAAATATTGGCTGGCTGAATGGTTTTATTGGTGTAGCAATTTTTGCTGGCTCTTTACCCGCAACACGTATAGCTGTCATGGGATTTAGTCCAGAATTTTTAACCACAGCTCGAGCAGCCATTGCAGGAAGTATTGCTTTAATCTGCCTGTTTATTTTACAGCAATCAAAACCCTCTTTTGTCCAATTTAAATCATTGGTTATTGTTGCTTTAGGTGTGGTGATTGGTTTTCCATTATTTACGGCCTTAGCTTTACAAACAGTTTCTTCTGCACATGCCATTGTCTTTGTTGGTCTATTGCCTTTATCGACTGCAATTTTTGCAGTTTTACGCGGGGGGGAAAAACCTGCTACACAATTTTGGTTATTTGCTTTAATTGGCAGTGCGATTGTGGTTGGATTTATGTTTTATGAAAACCGTAATTTAAGTTTTAGTGTGGGTGATCTCTACATGCTTGCATCAATTGTCGTTTGTGGACTGGGTTATGCCGAAGGTGGAAAGCTTTCAAGAGAATTGGGTGGATGGCAAGTGATTTGTTGGGCTTTAGTAGTTGCATTACCCTTGATGCTCATCTCAAGTCTATATTACTTACCTGCAACCTTTGCAAATATCCATTGGCCAGAAACCATTGGTTTAATCTATGTATCACTGTTTAGTATGTTGATTGGTTTTATTTTTTGGTACAAAGGCTTAGCGTTGGGCGGAATTGCCAAAGTTGGACAAATTCAATTGGTACAACCATTTATTGGTTTAATGCTTTCAGCAGTTCTATTGGGTGAACACGTAAGTTTTGCGATGATTGTTGTTTGTTTTGCAGTTGTGATCTGTGTTACGTTGGCAAAACGATTTGCATAGAAAATGATAAGGTTTAAGCATTTATTAACTATATGTGTATATCGATTTAATTAAATATAAGGGAATAAATGCCTAAGCTAGAACAAAAAAGTCAGTTACTAATATGGTTTATTTTGCTAATTTTATTCAAAATGTGGACGCTTTAAGAAGGAAAAAACATGCTGGATTACCAGCTTTACCAAAAAATAATAAAAACCACTTCAACTGTTCAACCTGCCTCAATGCATGGTTCGATTACAACTTTCGATCAATTGGGGCAACTCAATATAACGACTATACGAGCCATATTCTGAAAAAAATCAAACTGAATTATTTTTCGATAGTTATAGTGAATCATTTAAAGAAAACATTTCTAACCATAACAAAGCGTACTTATAAACTGTGAATAGCAATCGTTTTTTTGGTTAAAATCTATGATTCTAGGTAAATTTTCAGATTTCCCTGTTGTTCGTTTAATTATCGAAATTGGTGAACTAGATATCGCCACTGCTGAAGAATTAGTAATGATCAAACAGCTTACAAAGTACTCTCATTGACTAAAGGGAGCGGTTGTGTGGTCTAATTTTCTAGTTGGATTTATGTTCGAGATTTTAACATGACTTATTTTAAATGGGTTCAATACCCAACTATGATGCCAAATTATGAGTTTTAAACTTACTTAAAGTAAGCCTATTTCTTTAAATAAGTTCTTATATGCCTCTGCCTTCTTATCCAGTGCTAATGGATACGCTCTTGATGAAGAAGGCATGCGATATAAACGTATGTCTCGTCCAGCAAATATGGCTTTTGAGGATTTACCTATCTGTGGCTTTTCAATTTCTTGAGGCATAGATAACATCAGGGTATCTGTTGCCTTATCTCCCGTAGTCATAATATTTTTACATTCAGGAATTTGCGTTAAAAGCTGTGATAGGTCTGTGGGGGTTTTAATCTGTAGGAATTTATCTGAAGCATTCCCTTTTAAGCGAATAACTTGATACGCCGTGTCAAAAATTGCGATGCCTGTTTCGATTAAGAACTCACGGATGCGTTGTTCTTTAAAATTTTTATTGGGTAAATCTAAAAAGTGGTTTTTATTTTCAAAGAAAATGAGCCCAAAAATCCGCCACATATCATTTTGATAATTCGGATAATAAAAATTCATCTTCCATCTACTTTGAGGTGGCGGAAAGCTACCAAGCATCAACAGCTTAGCATTTGAAGGAAGAAATGGTTTAAGTGGGTGGGTTTCTATTTCGATATCAGTCATTTATAAATAAGAAATAATCTAAGAATTATACTGTTATCTTAACATTTTTACTTGCTAAGCATGGGTAGTTGTTTCTAATTTTATATTAAAGATTTTAAATCGTAAATTTATCCATTTTCTTTTAATTAACCAACTTAATCGATTGTTGTGCTTATTCAATAAAACCACCCGCAGGTGGTTTAAATACAACTTACACAATAAAATCAGTAGCCATTCGCGCTTAACTTAACTCTAAAAGGCTCTGTTTGATTTCTCATCATTTCCTTCATCTCAGCTGTGATCTCAACACCCATCTCTTCAAGCATTAACAAACCAAATTCAGAAGTGCTCTCTGCAAAATTTTTGTTATCTATTAACATTTGAGCAAGCTTTACATTTTTAGGAAAATCAGGGAAAAACTCATTAAAGTCTTTTTTATCTTCAATTCCAAAATAGATAAATCTTCTCCATTCATTAGTTTGAATATCGCGTATAAAAATTATGTCAGCTTCAGTCTGCATACTTTTTTTGAATAGTTCATCTTGTGATTGTATAGGCACAACACAAACTTCGCCTACACTTGAAATATAATTTAATTTTGGTTTTAAAAATGTAGAATCTATATTTTTATAAGATCCATCTTTGGCTAAATCTTGCTGTAATTGAATGTCTTTTCTGTACTCAGCATCGCTGATCCATTCGCCTGAAGAAAAAGTCAGTCCTTGATGCTTAGGTTTAAGTTTTCGATCATATTCAATCTGGTCATAATAACTGATCACATCATCAAGTGAACCATTTTTTAGTATTTCTATTTCCTTGTCCCCTTGCTTATTAAAAATTTCATAGCTTTTTTCACACTGTAAGTTCTCTGCAAAGGAGAAACTTGATGCTAAGGTTGTTAAAGCAATAATGAATAATTTTTTCATGAAATACCCTCTTAATATTTTGGGGATAAGATACTCAGGTTGAGATCAGAAATAAACCTTACAAAAAATTTATTTAACACAACACATTAGCTGATTTTTTCAACTTGACCACTAAGCTATTATTTTTAAATAAATTTTAACAACATTCCGACAAAACTATTTTGCATCAAATCTCTTTATGAAGGGTCAATTCTTTATTTCTGCTGTGATTACTGATTTTAAAAAATTACTAGAAATTTCATATATAACAGAGCTTTAATCAATATTCTTAGCGCTAATAAAAGTCGTTGCGTCAATTCCACCCTATATAAAAAATACAAAACGTGGCGATGTGCTGTTTTTAATCGGAAATTTCAAATAAAATCATTAAATATCTTGAATTTGTAACAATTTCAAGATATGGTAATAAAAATCATTGCATATCTCGGTAATATATTTGATAGTTAAGGTTCTTTAAGATTTATCTAAATATTAACTGATTTTATACAACCGAAAACTTTTTCTTAACATTAAAAATCAATTCGTTATGAACATTAAACTTTTTACAGCATTATTCTTGATCATTGCCCTGTCTGCTTGCAATAAAGAGCCTGAGCAGCATACAACTGCGCAAACAGATCGACCAACCCTCACTGCACAATTTGAACAATCAGATGAAATGATTAGTAAATATCTTGATCAACTTGATGATCCAAATACAACATTGGATGATAAGACCAGAATCGTATGTCAAGATTATCCTAAAGAATACAAATCGAATTACATGCCAAATTTACTTAAATTGAATCCAGAGAACTATACTGAAGCTAAATTACTTTCAGACTTAGATATTGCTTTAAACTATTACAAAGAAAAAGAAAATATTCAGTGTAAAGATACAAAATAGTGATGGTCATTTATCAAGTTTTAGCGCTTACAATTTTTTAAAAAATTTAGATTAAATATTTGTTTTATATAAATAATTTAAATTCTTGGTATCTAAATAAAAATAAGGAACTTACACACTCCCCTATTTTTATTTCTTTTCACAGTAGTATTGATGTTTTCTTTTTGAATGATGTTTCCAGTTTTTTCCACCATAGCAAAAAAAAGGTGGATGTTCATTCGTCCAAGAGCACATCAATGCCCTACCACGTCTACGTCTTAGTTTAAGAGGATAGGATTTATACTCAATCTCGTGCAAGAAAAAACTACTTTTTTCTTGTTTAACACTGTAGTGGCGATACCAAATATCTTGGCGATTTGGAAAAATTTCATCATCATAATCGCCAGTTAAACCTTTCTTAACAACTTTTACGTATTGTTGTTTAAGGTGTTTAAGCTTATCCATATTTCTCTCATTAGGTAGTTAAAACCTAATAGAGAGTTTTCGGGTAATAATTCATATTTTATGTTCTTTTTGAATTTGCTTAATTTTATCACATGAATTTGCTAAAAATACACTGTGAAATTTGTTTTGCCCAAATTTGATAAATTTCCTGACTTGGGTGAAAACCATCACGTGCCATTTGTAAATTTAAAGTTTTAAAATGGGCTAAGTCAAAACGAATCAATTGATAATTGATTTTATTTTCGATGAATTGGGCTAACTTCTGATTCATTGCACTCGAATACTGCCCAAACAGCCATCCCAGTGGATTTGGTAATGCTGGAAACAGATTCATTGGGGGAACACCCGTGACTAAAATCATCTTTGGTAAAAACTTAGCTTCAATTTCTGTATAAAGCCCCTTTTGTTGCTGAATCCATTTTTGTGGTGAAATAAGTTTTGTGACATCGTTTACTCCAACCGATGTAATCACAACATCAAACTGCTGATTGTCTAATTGCTTGGTTCTTTGCAAAATTTCTAAGGTGCTATCTCCTGTTTTCGCTTCTAATTGATAAGTGACTTCAAAATTAGAGGTTAATTCATCGAGTAAACACCCCAATAAGGCTTCACGTTGATCTTCAACCCCCACACCTGCGGCAGCAGAGTCACCCAAAATTAAAATAGATAGTGCTTTTCCTTGTCCTATAACACCTTTTCGCAATCCTTGAGGTTCAGCTAATCGGGGTGTATTTTTCTTGACGCGATAACCTTGAAGGATTAATGCGGGAACGAGAACAATGGTAGAGATTTTTAAAAGCATATTTGAATACCAATCCAACAAAGCTATCTCAAAATCAGTCAGAGTCAGATATAGTTTGTCGCAATATTAAAATCATAAAGTTCAATGTCGATTTTACTTAATTGTATGGCCAAGTTGCTATTGGGCTAAATCAACAAAATTTAAGGCAAAAGCAAATATGAATGTACCAATAAATTCAAAAACTAAAACCGCATACTTTCTGCTTTTGCTCATCAAATAGGCATTATAGGTCCCGATTAAAATAATACCAAGATACATTAACTTTTGAATATCATCGATTTGCATCAGGCATTGTTGAATTTCACAGTGCTTTTCAAAAAAGAAGAGATACAAGATACGCGCAAGAAAAACTAAAAAGCTGGTTAGGAAAAAACCCACTACGATAAACATGTTAAAATTCTCATTATTTTTTATCCAGTTAGATTTTAAAGCTTTATCTATGCATTGCAATAAAAAAGACCCTTACTGGGTCTTTTAAAACTAAATAAAGCTCAACCGAGTTTATTCACAATTTTTAATGGCAATATTTTCATGGCTAGTCCTATCGGTAACCAAGGCCATTGTGGTACATAAGCTTTAACAGGTTGTTTTTCAATTGCTTTAACCAATAAATAAGAACCTGTTTCAACATCGACCTCAAACGGCAGTTTTTTTGCCCCTTCATTAATTTCAGTACGAATATAACCAGGGAAAATCGTAGAAACTTTAATTTTCGTGTCAATTAACTCAGCACGTATCCCCTCCGCTAAAGCAGCTACACCCGCTTTACTTGCGCCATACGCGGTCAAGTGTTTAGGCATACCACGAAGTGCACTCATAGAAGAAATCACAACCAGATGACCAAACTTTTGTTCACGAAATATTTCAACAGCAGCTTCACACTGTGCCAATGCAGAAATAAAATTGGTTTCTACAGTTGCACGGTTAATCTCAAATTTACCATTGCCAATACGACGACCATCACCAACACCTGCATTGACGATAATACGATCAAGCTTACCAAAGTCCTGCTTAAATGCTCGAAAGACTTGAAAAACTTGCTCATAGTTAGTCACATCTAAAGTTTTGGCAATCACTTTGATACCATATTTAGACTCCAACTCTTGTTTTAAGCTTTCTAAACGCTCTAAACGACGCGCACAGACGGCTAAGTTATAACCTTTTTGCGCAAATTCTCGTGCCATTCCTGCACCGATTCCAGAACTTGCGCCTGTGATTAAAATTGTTTTTGCCATGACAAATTCCTTAAACTGTTTTTATATTTCTAAAAGTGCGACTTTAAATCCACGTCAATAGTTGCGGATCTTCAGCCTTAATAAAATGATGTTCATTCAAGCTCAATAATTGCGGTTCATTTCCCACCAGTCGTAATGTGGTTAAACTGGTATTGGCAATTGCCCAATTCAATGCAAAGGTTTTATTGGCGCTTAACTCCAAGAGTTTTCCTGCAACAACTGAAATAACACCGCCAGAAGTAAATACAATTGCATAGCGAGGGTTGGTTTTTACCAGCTCATCACATAAATTCTGTAAGGCCGTTTCTACACGGTTTTTAAAATCTGGCCAAGATTCGTCATACTCATGGTGATATTCACCACCAGTCCAACGGTCAATTGCCCCTTCAAAAATTTTTGCCAAATAGGCACGTGGACTTTTTTCTTTGGCAACATCCTGTTTAAGTAGATGCGGTTGATTAAAACGCGGATCATATTGAGCAAAAACTTGTTGATGGTTAAATTCATTCCAATGATGGTCCGTCACAATTTGAGCATCAGAAAAACTTTCAGCCAAAGCAAAACTTGCTGTTTGCTGATGGCGTAACATTGAACCTGCAACCACATAAGGCTCTTCTTTCAAAATTTTATCGAGATATTGACCCAGTAGTTTGGCTTGTAACTCGCCATTGGGTGAAAGTTTGTCATAACTCTCTGCACCAAATGACGCTTGTCCATGACGAACGAGGTAGATTGTGGTCATTTTCCTAAAATTTCCTTAAATTTTTCAAGATATTTCTGTGCAACTTCATTGGCTTCAATTTTTTGTATACCGATGAGCTTTAAGGCACGAATATGTAAGGCATGAATCACAATCCAAAAATCTTTAAAAGCAGGATTATCTGTTTGTTTATGATAGTAACGATAATAAATTTGCTGTGCGATTACAGCTAAACGGAAAATACCAAATACTTCGTAGAATGCCCAATTATCTGGTTTTAATCCGGTTTTTTCTAAATAATATTCAACCACTTCTTTACGGGTAAGCATCCCTTTTAAATGTGTAGGCTGGCGACGGGTTGATTTAAAAATTTGATTGTCTGTATCTTCCACCCAATAGGCCAAAGCAGAACCTAAATCCATGAGAGGATCACCAATGGTTGCCATTTCCCAATCCAATACACCAATCACTTGGGTTGGGTTTTTAGGGTCAAGAATGACATTATCAAAACGCCAATCATTGTGAATCAAACACGTGTTTGAGTCAGCAGGAATATTTTCATTAAGCCATTTACGTACAAATTTAAAACTCGGCACATTGATGGTGTGCGCCTTTTCATAACGTGCATCCCAACCTTCAACCTGACGACGGCAATACCCATCACCTTTTCCAAGTTTTTCTAGTTCGGTGCCTTGATATGGAACTTGATGTAATTCAATCAGCTTGTCCAAGACATTAATACACAATTCATGCACTTGCTGTTGAGTAAAATTCAGTTCAGGGGGCAGTTTGGCACGTGGAATAATCCCTTCAATGCGTTTCATCACATAGAAGTCACAACCGATTACGGATTCATCCTGACACAGTGCGACCATTTCAGGAAGAACTGGGTAGTATGGTGCAAGCCATTTTTGTACATGATATTCACGCGCCATATCATGTGCAGATTTCGCCTTTGTCCCTTTGGGTGGACGACGTAAAATTAAATCAGCATTGTCATATTTTAACCGATAGGTCCAGTTTGAAGCTCCACCAGAATATTGAGTCACTTCTACATTGCCTGAAATTTCAGATCCATTTTCAATGAGCCAATTTCCGACAGCACGAATGTCCAACTCCTCTCCTTCACGTATATTTCCACCAATATCAATGACTGACATATTATTTCCCTGAATCTTATGTTTTAAACCATACATCTATAAAGAATGATACTTTTAACTAAAAACTTCATTTGCTCACTACTTTATATATAACACCTCTAACATAAAGCAGTTATTTTTTATCAGCAAATTGTTATTTTTTACGCGAGCCATAACCTCGTTTTTTTAATTCTAATTTTGCAATCATCCCTTTATGCACTTCATCTGGGCCATCCGCTAAACGTAAACTGCGGGCTTGAGCAAAGAATCCTGTTAAAGGTGTATCTCGTGATACGCCCATGCCACCATGAATTTGAATGGCCATATCAACTACTTTTTCAAGAACTGAAGGTGCAACAACTTTAATGGCTGAAATCTCGGTAAGCGCAGCCATAGTCCCTTGAGTATCCATTTTATACGCCGCATACAGGGTTAACAGTCGTGCTTGATCAATCGCAACACGAGCATCTGCCACACGTTCTAAATTTCCACCTAATTTAAGCACTTCTTTACCAAAAGCAGTTCGACTCATTCCTCGATCAATCATTAATTCTAATGCTTTTTCAGCAGCACCAATGCATCGCATACAATGATGAATACGACCCGGACCTAGACGCCCTTGTGCAATTTCAAACCCTTGTCCAGCACCACCAATAAAATTACTTACAGGTACACGAACTTGATTAAAACTAATTTCGCCGTGCCCATGTGGCGCATCATAATCACCAAACACGGGTAACATACGTTCAATGGTCACACCTTGAGTATCTACAGGCACTAAAACCATGGAATGTTGATGATGACGATCTTTGCTTTCATCAGGTGTATGCGCCATAAAGATAATAATTTTCGCATTTGGATCTCCCAAACCTGAAGACCACCATTTACGACCATTCAATACAATTTCATCACCATCTACCACTGCAGTTGCCTGCATATTGGTTGCGTCCGATGAAGCAACTGCTGGTTCAGTCATACAAAATACTGAACGGATTTTTCCTTCTAATAACGGCTTAAGCCATTGTTGTTTTTGTTGATCTGAACCATAACGCCATAGCACTTCCATATTGCCACTATCTGGAGCATTACAATTAAATACTGTGGGTGCGATTAAACTACGGCCTGACAGTTCTGCAATATGGGCATATTCCTGTACAGATAAACCTGCACCCAATACTGGATCTGGTAGAAACATGTTCCAAAGTCCAGCAGCTTTTGCTTTATTTTTCAGGACTTCAAGTTGTGCTGGCCATTGCCATTTTGTCCAATCACCACCTTGATTAAGATGATGGACTTCATTCCAAAAATCAGCTTCTACAGGTTCAATTTCATTTTTAATAAAGGCTTTGGTACGTTCTACAAATTCTTGCGCACGTGCTGAAAGTTCAAACATGCTTATCTTCCTGTAAATATATGGATAAATATTTGAATAGTGACTCTTTACTTTACCTTAGCTGAAAACCTATTATGAACCAAATGATTTAATTCAATACCTCACTATGAATATGATTCATAATAAAACCAATCTTGATATGTCGATTTTCAATCATATTGATATTAATTTATACCCACTTTTTATCACCATTTATGAGCAAAGAAATATTTCAAAAGCGGCAAAGATTTTATGCATTACTCAGTCTGCTGCGAGTCATGCTTTACAAAGACTTAGGCAGCATTTGCAAGATGATTTATTTGTTCGCGCTGGGAGTAAAATGCTGCCGACACCTTTTGCTGAACAGATTTATCCATCTGTACAAAATGCTTTATTTGCTTTTCAAAATATCTCCAAACAAAAACAACAGTTTGATCCCAGTTCAGTACAAACCTTACGCATTGCAATACATGATGAAATTGAACCGATTATTTTTCCCAAATTGATTCACCATTTCCAAAAATTGAATTTAACCATTCAGTTTCTAAGTACCAAGCTTGACCGCAAGAATGTAATTGCTGATTTAGCTGCTCAACAAGTCGATTTTGTCATTGATCTAGAACAAAATTATGGTGATAAAATTAATTATCAAAATTTGGTTCAAGATCATTTTGTGATTTGTTCTCAGCATACAAATATCAATTCTGAACTGTATTTTGCATCACCTCATATCGGTGTTTCTTCACGCCGTACTGGTTTGCTTTTAGAGGACATATATTTAAATCAAGCGCAATTTCGTCGTCAGATTTTTATGCGTTGTCAGCATTATTCAACTGCCCTGCAAGTTTTAGCACAATACCCTGATGCGATGTTAACCATCCCAAAGCAGATACTGGCACATTTACAAGTTGATCAAAGTATCAATATTTTTGAGCATCCTATTGATCTACCTGTATTAAATATGGGAATTTATTGGCACGGTGCGCTAAATGAAAATTCTAGGCATATTTATTTAAGAGAAGAAATTTCTAAAATTTTTGCTTAGGCTATTTTATAAACGATTGGATTTAGCATGCGGTTAAGCCGCACACGTACGATCATCCCTATTTCTAATGATTTTCTTCATTCTAGTAGGTGAAATTAAGCCACTTATCTATTCCATTCGACATTTCATACATTGAATTCAAATTATAAAAATAAGACATAAAATCCACCTTAACCATGATAATATACATTTTATGTCATGTTTTGGATGATGTTGCTATGAGAACTTCGGCGCATAATTTTATGCTTGATGGTGTGGAAGACATGTTGACTCAAATTGGGACGAATATCAAAAAAGCCCGACTTCGACGTAATATGACCATTCATGATTTGGCCAATCGCATTCATGTAGATAACCGAACAATCTCACGTATGGAAAAAGGTGATCCAAGTATCAGCCTAAAAAATGTGATTTCAGTTTTAGTAATCTTTGGCCTTGAACATACCCTAGGCTCACTTGCGAATCCTGAGTTGGATGAAGTTGGCTTAGCACTCGAAAATCGTAATAGTTCAGTACGTGCAAGATTAAAAAAACAGTCTGTGATTAGTGATGATTTCTGATAGGTAAATGAACATGGATGAAGTTAAAGGATGTTATGTTTTCATAGATACAGGCTCCCAGCCAACAATTGCTGCGCACTATTCTTATGAAAAGCCGATTTATCGCTTTCTTTATGGTCAATCATACTTACAACGTGTAGATGCCTTCCCTTTAGATCCACTTAATCTAAGCTTTCAGTCTGATAACAAACCATATGAAACTATTTCTAAAGATGGTTTTGGTGTACTTGCAGATGCAACACCAGACAATTGGGGTAAACGCTTAACCAATGCCTTACACCGTAGAACACCATTAAATCAATTGGAATGGTTACTCGCTTCACAAGGAAATTCAGTCGGCTGTATTGTTGGAAGCTTGTCTAAATCGCATATAAAAAACAATTCAAATATCATCCAATATGCAGAATTAGAAACCTTCATACAAATTACTGAACTTATCGAAAAAAAACGAGATCCGTTTGAGATGAAACTTGAGCAACTCGAATTAAATAAGCTGTTATATAACGGGGCTTCAATGGGCGGAGCCAGACCCAAAACCCTTGTGATGTATAAAAATAAAGAATGGATTGCTAAATTTAATAAAAGTGATGATTTGTTTGATACCTGTAAAGTTGAATATGCTTCGCTGAATATGGCACGAGACATGGGGCTCAATACATGTAATGCCGAACTAACAGAATGTGCGGGCCGCCCTATTCTCTTAGTTGAACGCTTTGATCGAAACTGCCCTGAACGTAAAAAACACTATATAAGTGCCAATAGTTTGCTCAATATTCAGAAAATTCGTATAGGAGATCCTAAAATGTCCTATATGAGTATTGCCAAAGTCTGTAGTCAGATTTGTTTTGATGCTATCAGCAATCAAAAAGAACTCTATAAGCGTATGGTGCTGAATGTCATGATTAGCAATACTGACGATCATTTAAAAAATCATGGTTTTTTAATGTATGACATGAAAAAGCAACATTATGCTTTAAGCCCGCTTTTTGATGTTTTACCTCATGGTATGCCAAGCTCATTTCCAAATGAACATGCTCTGGTTTTAGGCAATGATGGACGGTTTGGAAGCTATGACAATCTTATCAGTCGTAGCAATGCCTTTGGACTAAACCTGGATCAAGCTAGAGATTGTATTAAGGATGTCCGTGATGTTCTCGAAAATAGACAAAAATACCTTTTAGATGCAGGTCTTAAACCCACAGAAATTCGTCAATTAGAACCCTATTTCTATCTAGATATCCTCAAAAACTAAAGTTCAACAATGCCAGCCATTTATACTATGCATCATGAAAATCATTGGCTAGGGTGTGCCGGAGTTTAGTCATCAATCTTTGCCAGAAAATAATCCAAACATGACATAAAATCCAGTTTAAATTAGATAAAGTACTTTTTATGTCATTATAAAAGATAATATCAGATTGCATTCCTATAATTGTGCTTAGGCTATTTTATTATTTTACGATTATTGTCACTGTTGCCTTTACTGCGGTTTATATTTTTATTTCAGTCTATTATCTCAATAGTTAATGAAAAACAAAAAATGAGGAACATAGTTCCTCATTTTTTATTCAGTAAAACCTTAGTAGGCTAATTGAATTAACATTCTAAAAAAACCAGCAATAAGCGCCAATGTTAGAAATCCACCTAGCCATAACACGACAAACCATTGCATTTGAGATAGTTTCATACTTGCTTACCTCATTTAAACCTTTAAATTTTTACCATGTTGCATGTTTAATCTTGCTTAGGCTATTTTTCACTCAAGCCAAAAGACTAAACATGCTACGTTTAACCTTAGTGATACCCTTCATCACCAATTCGAACTTTGTCTCGAAACACCCAATACGAAAGCCCGGTATAAATCAAAATAATTGGAATTAAAATCAATGCACCAATTAAAGCAAACAATTGACTGCTCTGTGGCGCGGCAGCTTCCCAGATAGTCACTGATGGCGGAATCACATAAGGCCACAAACTGATGATAAACCCAGTATAAGCAAGGAAAACCAAAGCCAAGGTATAAAGGAATGGACTCAGTTCATAACGCTTTTTACATGCGCGAAGTACTAGGAAAGTAAACAGCACCACCACTATTGGTACAGGACTAAAATACATCAATTGTGGTTGGCTAAACCAGCGTGCTGCAATTTCAGGATGTGCCATCGGGGTATAAATACTGACTGCGCCAAAGATGACAAACAAAGCAACGATTAATTTAGGCATCAACTGATACATACGATCTTGTAAATCAAGTTCAGTTTTAAAAATTAACCATCCACAACCGAGTGCTGCGTAAAGTACAACAACACCAATACCTGTAAACACAGTAAACGGCGATAACCAGTCTAAACCACCACCTGCATACATATGGTTTTCTACTTTGATCCCTTGGATATATGCGCCAAGAATCATCCCTTGGAAAAAGCTGGCAAGAATTGATCCACCAATAAATGCTTTGTCCCATAAATGCTTGGTTCGATTGGCTTTAAAACGAAACTCAAAAGCCACACCACGGAAAATTAAAGCAATCACCATAAGGATAACTGGCATATATAACGCGGATAATACAGTCGCATAGACCATTGGAAATGCCGCATATAACGCTGCACCACCGAGTACCATCCAGGTTTCATTACCATCCCAAACAGGTGCAACAGTGTTCATCATCACATCACGTTCGTGTTGATCTTTAACAAAGGGAAATAAAATCCCAATACCTAAATCAAAACCATCTAGTACTACATAGATGAATACACCAATGGCGATAATGACAATCCAAATCAGAGATAAATCAATCATTATTTACGCTCCTGTTCATTGGAATCAACGCTATCTTCAACACTCGTCAATGGGCGTTTAGAGGCCAAAATAACCGCTTCTTCACTATGCGCTACACTTTCTGGTGTGGCGTAGATAAATTGTGGACCTTTGTGCATCAATTTCAACATATAGTAAATGCCGATGCCAAATACGATGCAATACACCACAACGAAAATAATTAAAGTGAGGCCGACTTGTTCCGCAGAAACAGGAGATAAAGCATCTTTGGTTCGCATCACTCCATATACCACCCACGGTTGACGACCAACCTCTGTGGTAAACCAACCTGCAAGCAAGGCAATAAATCCTGATGGTCCCATAGCAAAAGCAAAACGATGTAACCATTTATTTTCATAAAGCTTGCCACCTTTGCGTAGAAACAATGCCATCAAGGCGAGGAGAATCATCAACATGCCCATTCCAACCATGATTCTAAAACTCCAGAACACCACGGTAGAATTAGGACGATCTTCAGGGGCAAACTCTTTTAAGCCTTTTACCTCACCATCCAGCGTATGGGTCATGATTAAGCTACCAAGATTTGGAATACCAATAGCATATTTGGTTTCTTCTGCTTGCATATCTGGAATACCAAACAGATATAGCGGCATGCCCTCACCTTTGTTGGTTTCCCAATGCCCTTCAATCGCTGCAAGTTTAGCAGGCTGATGTTTTAAGGTATTTAAACCGTGATTATCGCCGATGAGAACCTGTAATGGTGCAAGGACCAGAATCATCCACAATGCCATTGAGAACGATTTTTTGATTAGCGCGTCACGGCGTCCTTTCAATAAATGCCACGCAGCAGTTGCAGCCACCAGCAAGGCTGAAACAAGGAATGCTGCAGCAGCCATATGGGCTAAACGATAAGGAAATGAGGGGTTAAACACAATTGCAAACCAATCTTGCGGTACGATAATTCCATTTTCGATGCTAAAGCCTTGTGGTGTTTGCATCCAACTGTTTGAAGATAAAATCCAGAACATTGAAATACAAGTACCAATTGCCACCATAGCAGTTGCAAAGAAATGCGCTCGAGGACCTACCCGCCCCCAACCAAACAGCATAATGCCTAGGAAACCAGCTTCTAAGAAAAATGCACTCAATACCTCATAAGCCAATAATGGGCCTGTCACAGAGCCTGCAACACGTGAAAATTCACTCCAGTTTGTTCCAAACTGATAACTCATCACCACACCAGAAACCACGCCCATACCAAAAGCGACAGCAAAAATTTTCACCCAAAATTTAAATAAATCTTGGTAAACAGGGTTTTGAGTTTTTAGCCAGCGCCATTCAAGCACAGCTAAAAAGCTTGCAAGTCCGATAGAAATTGAAGGAAAAATAATATGAAAAGAAACAGTAAAAGCAAACTGAATACGCGCCAATTCTAAAGCAGTTAATCCTAGATCCATGACATCACCTTATTCATTGGTAAAGTTGGTAAAGATTGAATTTTGAATACATTGATAAACATTTTTTGTTTTACAAACTCAGCATACGCCTGAACATTCAGTACAATCTGTTGTTTTCTTTTTGCTGTATTTTTAAACAATGCTAAAAATAGCATGCAAAGGCTGCTTTCCTGTAAATCGAGGAAATTTTGAAAAATCATGATCATTCTCTACACAATAAATTCGAAATACGATCGCATGGCTTTAAAGCCTTTATTTAAAAATGCTAAACCTATGGATCGGTGAATGTGTTATGCAAAGACTACAGGTGGGGCTCGCCCTTGAGGAATCAGAAACAGGCGTTGTAATTGAAAATAGACATGCTGAAAGTTTTCAACATAAGCCATTAAACGTACTTGAATACGCACTAGGATTTCTTTTACGCCAATTTCTGGTGGCATCACTAAATTGCCATATACCACACAATACTGACATTGATGGTTAATATCATGATGATCATGACTTGAACTGCTTGCTTGCTGGGCTTGATCTAAATGCAAATAGTGATGAATAAAACTAGATTCTTGCTCATGATGAAGATGTGCATGTGTTGGTCGCAATAAAGCTTGAGTGATGTCTTCACAGACCGGAGCAATTTGATACTGCTCAGGTAATAACGGCTGTAAAAAAACCGCAAGCTGTAAAAATACTGTCGCAAATGCCAGCAACAGACCACTGCTTCTTAACACAATTGATTGCTCATATTGAGAGAGATAGAAAAAAGTATAAGTTTGCTTTTAACTGTAGATCTTTAACTTGAAATAAAGAATCAACTGCATAAAAACCAAGCATATTACTCAACTTTTCTAGCTTTACTATAGTACATTTAAATTTTAAATCAAAGCCTCTTTAGCACTTTTTTGGAAATCGTTTTCTTTTTTAATGATTTGTTTGTTATATAGCAATGATCAATAAAACTTAAAAAAGCATCCATCGTCGCCTCAGCTTTTAGTGAGTAAATAGCACCAGCTCAACTTTCAAGCTAAATTCAATTGAAAAGCTTATACCCGACGACTGAATCTACAACGATATTCTAAGGGTGTTAAGCCGATTTTCTTTCTAAACAATCTGCGAATTGAAATTGGGTCCAGATAACCGACACTTTGTATAATTAGATCAATAGATTGATTAGCCTTTTCAATACCAAAGCTTCTTGGCTGAGCAAGCCAAGAAGCTAGAGAAAATAAAACAATTATTTAAACACTTTAAAACGCACAGCATCATCGATATAGGCCTTTTCAGCCGCCGCCGCTTCAATTGAACCAAATACCAACTGTGCACGAAGTTTCCAAGTTTTAGGTATATCCCATTCCGCATGAACTTGTTCATCGACAATTGGATTATAGTGCTGTAAGGATGCACCAATACCGTCACTATTTAAGGCTGTCCACGTTGAAAATTGTGCGATTGCTGTAGAGTGTTCAGCCCAAATCGGAAAGTTTTCTGCATAAGCTGGAAATTTTTCTTGTAAGTTTTGGATCACCTCTAAATCTTCAAAGAAAAGAACGGTACCAAAGCCTGCGATAAAGCTGTCCATTTTAGTCTCTGTTTTTAAGGCACTCGCTTCATCTTTGGCATAAGCTTTCAGTTGAACTTTTACAAAGTTCCAGAACTTCTCATGTTCAGCATTAAACAAGATCACTGCACGAGATGATTGCGAATTAAAAGAAGATGGACTTTGCTTGATCGCTTGCTGAATCAAATCAGTAAAATGCTCAGGAGATTGATTAACATTACGTCCAATCGCATAAATTGTACGGCGTTTATGAATTAAATCTAAAAAATTATTCGACATTGCTGAATATCCTTGGATATATCCCCGGGGAAATCCTATACTTTAAAAAAGATTATCAAGATATTTTAAAAAATCATAACAAGTATGAATTGATTAAAATCAAAAGTATTACAACATAAAAAAACTTGCTAGAAATATCTACTTTTGTCATATGTTTCTAAGCAAAAGTGAATTAGGAGAAATATAAGGGGCTGTTGACATTTCATAACTGGCTTGCGTTGTAGGTTAAAATTGAGCATGAGATGTATACATCGTAAAGCATGAAGGATAATAGCGAATCTATTTTCGACTTTCATAACGAAGACTGAGATAATTTTAGCCACAATCAGAAGTTTTATCGTACAAACGCGTAATAAAGAAGATTGAATAAGAAGTACCAACATTTAAAATCAAATCATAAAGACTTGCTAAATGAATGACCTCATTTAAATCATTGTCATCATGCTTAAACAACTGCCGAATAAAATCCAAGCATTAAAAATGTTTCCACTCAAAATTTAGATATCGCAATTGGTTAAAAAATGAAAGTTTTAAATATATTAAGTATCATCAGTTCAATATTTATTCTATTTTTTATGTTTTATACGCTTGGGCCTACAATTTAAAGAACTTAAACAGAGAATAAAAAATAAAAGGCAGTTTTAAACTGCCTTTTATGCATGAATTTGAGCATTTCAATCTATTGCTAATTTTTGACTAGAAATTAGCATTCAGCACTTTGGCGGGTACAGTGTTTTTCCAAATATCTCGCAAAGTAGGTAAATAGAATTTTTCACCTAACTCAACCAATTCAGCGTCAATCAATGCATGTGTTTCATGCATAAATAAGTAGTCCAGTTCAACCGTAGACAATTGTTGCTGCTTTTTTGCAAATTCTTTACGTTTGGCTTGAGCTTGTTTAAGCAATTGATCTGCAAAATTTTTATTTTTATATTGGCTAATCGCTTGTAAACGTAACTCAATCACGCCCCAACCTGTAAGGAGTTTCTTAAAAATCTCAAAATCTTCAGTTGTGGATTCCCAAGTCATTTTATCCAAGTCTTCATCATCAGGAAGTACTGGGAGTAAAATTTCCATTACACTTGGAAAAATCTTTTTGAAATTTAAAATAAATTTAACAGGGTGCTCACCAGGGTAATCTTTAAACTGCACATTTTCCTGAACATCTGTTAAATAAATTGATAACATTAAAAAATCCTTAATTAAAATACTGTTTATTATAACGTTATTGATCATCTTGCAGCCTAAATACAAAATAAAAACAACATGAAAACAGCGAAAGAAATGCATTTTAACAATTATGACAGTTTATTCAATGCCAATTGCAGTATTCACCTGTTGTCGATCAAAGATTCTGGTGGGCGAATAAAGCTGATTCTTGTAAAGAACTAAACCTGGTCAAACTCAGTGACCAAAAACTCGATTAAAGCTTTTACCGATGGTAATAGACCTCTTCTAGAAGTATAGGCCAAATGAATAAGCTCTGGCATCGGTTCCCACTCAGGAATCACTTTAACTAGCCTGCCCGCTTTTAAGTCTTCAGCAATAATTAATTCCGGTAGTTTTGCAATTCCCAAGCCATCTAAGGTCGCTAAATGCAATGCACTTAAATCAGTAGTGGTTAGCCTCGGCTCATCCTTAACCACATATAATTCATTATTAGAATTATAAAGATCCCAATGATATTCAAAGGACAAAGACTCCATCATTAAAATAGGCAATCTTGTTAATTCTCCTGGTGTTTTAATCAAGAAATTTTGATTCAACAAATCAGGGCTTGCGACAATAAATTGTTTTGAAATGGATAGGCTACGTACAATCAAATCACTATCTTTTAAAGGTAAGGGTCTGATTCGAATTGCAACGTCATAACGTTCATTAAACAAGTCTACCTTTCTATTTGTCGCTTCCACATGCAATTTAACTTTCGGATAACGTGCTAAAAATTTATTCAACATTTTACTGACATTAATATGCAATAAATTTGTAGGACAAGAAATTTTTACAATTCCAGTCGGCTCTGCGCTTAACAGTGCGATTGCCTCATCAGCTGATTCAGCTTCCACAAGCATTGCTTTACAGTGTTGTAAATATATGTTCCCGACATCTGTAATCGAAATTCTTTTCGTGGTTCGATTGAGTAGTTTTACTCCTAAACGGTTTTCCAATTCCGCAACTCTTCGACTTAACAATGATTTGGTCACGCCCAACGCATTACTTGCAGCTGAAAAGCCGCCATATTCAATCACTTTGGTAAAATAATACAGGTCATTTAAGTCTTTCATCATATCCCCTTAAATATCGCAACTGTTCTCTACATAAGACAATATGTCATATAAATAGCATAATTCAATGTTTGTCCTACTGTTAGTATTAAAAACAGCAAATGATTGCTTAACTAAGGATATATAAAATGTCTACTCCAGCTAATTTTAATGGCCAAGCCCCAGTGATTGATGTAAATGATTCCGTTATGCTGTTAATTGATCATCAAAGTGGTTTATTTCAAACCGTTGCTGATATGCCAATGACAGAACTACGCCAACGCGCAGCAGCCTTAGCGAAAATAGCATCATTATCAAACATTCCTGTCATTACCACGGCCTCAGTTCCTCAAGGCCCCAATGGCCCACTTATTCCTGAAATACACGCAAATGCGCCCCATGCAAAATATGTCGCACGTAAAGGTGAAATTAATGCTTGGCATAATCAAGAGTTCGTTGAAGCGGTTAAAGCAACAGGTAAAAAGACCCTGATTATTGCGGGTACGATTACCAGTGTGTGTATGGCTTTTCCAGCGATTAGTGCAATTGCTGATGGCTATAAAGTTTTTGTTGTGGTTGATGCATCAGGTACGTATAGCAAAATGGCACAAGAAATTACCTTAGCACGTGTGGTTCAAGCAGGTGCGGTACCGATGGATACAGCGGCGGTTGCTTCAGAAATTCAACAAACTTGGAACCGTGAAGATGCTGCTGAATGGGCTCAAGTGTACACTCAAATCTTCCCTGCTTATCAATTACTGATTGAAAGTTATTCAAAAGCACAAGAAGTTGTGACAAACAAAGAAGTACTTGATTCAGTACGTAAATAATTTTAAATAAATGATGATTTTAGACACCTTTCGAGGTGTCTAAATCTTTGTTATGACGCTGTAATTACTATTTTCATTTTATTGCTACTTCAGGTTTAGAGAATAAATCATGTCTTTAGATTAAAAAAATTAATGTACATGATCCGTCTCCTTTTCCGCTGCCTCAAGTGCGGCAGATTCATTGGCAACGTCATTGACCCATCCATAGCCATTTTTCATCAAAATGGTATAGGTTTTACCATCTGCTGTAATCGTGCCCATGGTAAAATTGTCTTTAATGGTTTGAGTAATATGAAACTTCTCATTATTTTGATCTCCTCCTTCTAGAGAGCCTGACCAACTAACAATATCTTCACCTGGATCTACTTCTATTCGTTCTATAACAGCCCGTCTGTTTAAACCATAGCCTGACACATTAAACACGATTTGATCGCCGACATTCTTCGCCTCTAAGGTATATAGATCATTCCTCAGAAATATTCGCCCATCTTTTTTTTGTGCATCTGTCAAAGGAACGGGATTATGCATAGACACCGTATCGACAGTACTCAAATTGAACATCTGTTGATTGAAAATCCCTGCACGTAATTTGTCCTCATCCAGCGTTACAAGTTTACGGCGAGCATGGCTGTCTTTTATACGTTGCAATACTTGTGTTTCAGTAAGATTTGCATTTAGTTTCGGTGAATTCACTTGATCGATTTGTTCATTTTGTTTAGACGCAATCGCTTTAGCTGTATCAGCTGTCTCCTGTTGACCTGAGATGAACCAAGCCAACAAAGAAACCACCAAAACAGTTAAAACAACGGAAATAATGAGATATATCCGTTTATTCATTATGGATTAACCGCAACTAAAAATTTTGAAATAGCTTCAACATTCTCATTAATTTTTCTTAAGCCATCAAATTTGTCAGTTTCACCTAAACGCACGCCATATTCAGGACTATAGATATCTGGGCTTGAATATAAGCCAATTTGATTTCCACCCATAATGGTACTGCCTAAAGGATGACCAAATCCCCAGTTATAACCTGTGGTTCGATCAAAACTATGTCCTAGCCCCATGTTATGCCCTAACTCATGCCGCATTGCAGTGATACCACAACCATAGTTATGTGATCCGATCATGTTGTACTTGCTAGGTGTGCTATTTACATAGGCGAGACCGCAACCAGAATGATCTGTAATGGTATATATCGCATCAGCACCTGTTCTGGTTCTTTCCGCTTGTACGGTGGCATCTGAACGTCCTAAATTAATCGCATCACCGAGTGTCGTTCCAGGGATTCGATAATCCAAGTATCCGACTTCTTTGTAGTAGGCTTTTGCTTGCGAGTTTTCAAGCGCTTCGTTGGTTAATCTAAGTGCTTCACGGGCTTGAATTTTTGCAGCAGTTGCACCGAGTTTGTCATTGACTACCGGGCTATTCACAAGCAATAGATCAATCTGATAGCTATCGGTGTTCCAAACCCCATTGTTGAATATCAAACGGATTTTATCGCCTTTTTTCAAACTTGCACTAATGTTGCTACCTGAAACTGTAAACGCTGTATCCGCAGAATTAGATACGATGACCTTGTCACCCGACTGAGCCGCTGGCAAATTTACAACAGGTGCCCATTGTGCATTATCAGCGGTTATTTCAACAACAGGGGTTTTAAATGTAAAACCTTGTGCAGCGGTGTTTGCAGTGAATACAGTTTTAGGAGACGAAGCCAACACCCAATACGATTTATCTGCAATATAAATGAACTCATAACGATTGCCCTTGTTGATTTTTAGGGTTGCGGTGGTATTGGTATTTTCATTTTCAATCACTGATTGCCAGCTTGCAGTTGAGCTAACAATGATACGATCTCGGTCGTTTGCTGTTTGCGGTAATTTTAATGAAGACACCCACGCCCCATCAGCAAAACGAATTTCTGTTTTAGGTGCAGTTAAATTTTGCAAAGCGGTATTTAATGCCGCAGTATTACCATTGATCACGTTGATAATACGTGTCGGAACAGACAGTGGAACCCATTTACTCAGTTCTTGATTATATTGAAAGATATATGCATCATTTTTATTGACAACCAATGTACTCGGAAATAAAGCATTTTGTGAATTAATTTTTGAGGATTTAAGCGCATTGGACTTAACCACAAGAATCTGGCCATTCTGACCTGTTTGCGGTAAATGAATTATATCAGTCCAAGCAGCATCACTTACAACATATTGAGCCTGTGATTGTTGAAATACTGGAATAGTATTGCCATTTTTTTCAGGCGTAAAATTGGCAGTTTCAGGCGCATAAAACTCCCATTTTCCATTACTAAATTTAAAACGATAACTGTTTCCAGACTTTAGCGTGAGAACGCCTTTTTTTTCAATATTTACATTACTTAAATCAATATCACTGTCATAACCCGCAGTTGATTGAATTGTAATTAAGGCACCTTCTTTTGCTACATTCGGTAAGGAAATATTCTTCACCCAATTGCCATTAGATACACTAAATATCAGATCATCATAGCCTGTTGGGATGATTCCACTCTGGTTATTCTGGTTTGGTGATAGTGTGGTTGCGGCTATGGCAAAAGTGACCATGCCACTTGTAATGAAGACTGTAATAACTTTTCTTTTATTCATGTTATACCTGAGTCAATATTATAAAGTTGAGCTGACACTATAAATTAATTTTTATTGAAAAATAAAATTAAAAATTGTTAATAAAATCTATAAAACCAATAACAACCCCAAGCGCTATAAAATTGCAAATATTTGATATATATAAAAAAATTAAAAATAACATCCAAAAAATGCAGTGATTTAAAAATAAAATTTAGTAAAATCATCAATATAAATCAATCAATAATTCGTGAACTATCATTCTTTTTATTGAATAATCAATGTGGTTAAATCTCAGTGTTAGAAGATAGACATTTGATATTTTTATAGCTGATTCAACCCATTAAAATTATTTTATATCATTTCATCCACATTAATTATCACATCTTAACTCTCTAGATTTACAAGTTAAAAAATAATAATATCAATGATTTAAAATATAAAATTAAACCCTTAAATTAATATTTCCTACTCAAAAGAATAAAAACCATAAAAAAAGTGTCCCTAAAGGATATGGTCGCTAATTATTCTAAATGGTAAAACTTTTAATCGTTTAACAGTTTCATGTTGGATAACCACAATGATCACGGAAAGTCATCAAATTAAAGCAAGAAAAGTATATTTCGATTTTTCTGAGTCTTCTGTATGTTGGATGCCAGATGATCCATTATGTTCACATATCGCCAATGGTATCAATATGCTTTTGCCTGCCGGTGAATTTTGGTTCTGTAGAGTATTTAATAAAACCCTCCCACATATTACAGATGAAAAATTAAAACAAGAAGTTATTGGCTTTGTCCGTCAAGAAGCTGCACATGCACGCGCACATGAAAAAGTACAAGACTTTTTAAGAGAAAATGGCTATGACATACAAGAACCATTAAATCGTGCCCATCTTGTTTTCAACATTTTATTAGGTGACAAACCATTAGGAATTCCTTTTTTAAAAGGGAAAAAATTTGACGAATATTGGTTAATCTTTCGTGTAGGTGTTATTGCAGCGATCGAGCACTTTACAGGTACAATTGGGCAATGGACGCTTGATAGCAAATCTTGGGATAAAGCAGATCCAGCTATGGCAGATTTATTCCGCTGGCATCTTGCGGAAGAAGTTGAACATCGTTGTGTCGCTTATGATTTGTTTGAGCATTTATTACAACAAAAGCTAGGTTTTTATGTTTCCAGACAAATCATTATGATGGGAATTTTTCCGCTTTTTATTTACTTCCTCGTTGATTTTGCTCGTAGTCTGGGCCAACAAGATACTGAACATCAACAAATCCAAAAATTAATGCGCCGTGGATTCTTTGCTTTTATTCGAGAGTTTGAAAAAACTGCAACCAAAACAGATCACCTACCGACCATTAAATACCTATGGAAAGCCACTCTACGTTGGACCTCTCCAAAGTTTAATCCGCTTCATGAAGGTGATACAGAACAGGCTTTAGCCTATATGTCACGTTCACCTGCTGTTCAGTATTTTGAGAAAACGGCGCTCAATTAGAGGGTCATCACATAATAAAAGTGACCATAAAGCTCGGAAGAAACATGGTTAATGCGAGTCCTATAACTCCTCCAAATTCAAAATAAAAAAGCACCTTAAGGTGCTTTTTTAAACGACTGATGCTTTCTCAATAAATCATCAATAGTATAGTCGCTTACAACTCATTATTTCGCGTTTGGACGTACCATTTTTTCAGGTTGTACCACTTCATCAAACTGTTCAGCGGTGACAAAGCCAAGTTCTATCGCGACTTCTTTTAAAGTCTTATCTTCTTTATAAGCCGTTTTGGCAACTTTAGCGGCATTTTCATAACCAATCACTGGATTCAGTGCTGTTACCAACATCAATGAATTATGTAAGAAGTAATCAATTTTTTCACGATTTGGTTCAATACCTACAGCACAGTGTTCATCGAAGCTGTTACATGCATCGCCAAGCAATTGAATCGACTGAACAAGATTATATGCAATCACAGGCATATAAACATTCAGTTCAAAATTCCCCGCTGCACCTGCAAAGTTAATCGTGGTGTCATTCCCCATCACTTGCGCAACCAACATGGTCATTGCTTCACATTGGGTTGGGTTGACTTTACCAGGCATGATGCTTGAACCAGGTTCATTCTCAGGAATACGCAACTCGCCCAAGCCACAACGTGGTCCACTTGCTAACCAACGTATATCATTGGCAATTTTATTTAAACTTGCAGCTAAGGTTTTCAATGAACCAGAAGCAAATACAGCAGCATCACGACCAGCAAGTGCTTCAAACTTATTGGGATTACTTATAAATGGTAACCCCGTCAGTTTGGCTAATTCTTCCGCTGCTTTGTCTGCATATTCAGGATGCGCATTTAAACCTGTACCAACAGCTGTACCACCAAGTGGTAACTCATAGAGCCACACCAAAGCCTGTTGTAAACGTTTTAGTCCATGATCCAGCTGTGAAACATAGCCACTGAATTCCTGACCTAATGTAAGCGGTGTTGCATCCTGTAAATGAGTCCGACCAATCTTAACAATATCGTCAAACGCTTCAGATTTGCGATGTAAAGTGTCTCGTAAACGTTTTACTGCTGGAATAAGCAACTCATTGATTTGTACCGCAGCAGCCACATGAATCGCTGTTGGAAATGAATCATTGGTAGATTGCGCACGATTGACATGATCATTCGGATGCACCGGCTTTTGCGAACCTAATGGATTACCTAATTTTTGATTGGCAATATTGGCAATGACTTCATTACAGTTCATATTACTTTGCGTACCTGAACCTGTTTGCCAAACCACCAAAGGAAATTGTGAATCCCATTTGCCTGAAATTACTTCATCGGCAGCATCGACAATATACTGTGACAGATCATGCGGAATTTGGTTTAAGCTGGCATTGGTTATTGCCGCTGCTTTTTTAACCAGACCCATCGCTCGAATCATCGGGCGTGGCATATGTTCTGTACCAATTTTAAAATTTTCTACGCTTCGCTGAGTTTGTGCGCCCCACATTGCTTCGCTTGGGACTTCAACATCGCCCATTGTGTCATGTTCAATACGTGTTTGCATTTTCAACCTCTTCTTTATCCATATCTTATTTTCAAGTTAAAGCTTGTTTTGACAACATCTGCGTAAAAACACCAGCTTCAGCGAAGCGATTATGCTAAACAAATCAACCAAACATGTAAATGATAATTATTTACAATAATCATCTATTCTGGATTTTTATCGGTTGTTTAAGGTATTTTGATAAAAACGCCATTCATCTTCAATCATTTGTTTAAGCGAGCGCTGTGCTTTCCATTTTAAAAGCTCAAATGCTTTTTGGCTGGTAGATGCAACCTGATCCAGTTCATCTAATTTATACACCGCATCAATTTGATGGATTTGACTCGCCGTAACCTCTTCGATCAAGTGGATCAGGTTTTGTATCGAACAGACAGGACCTGCAATATCAAAACTTTGATAAACATTACCCTGCTCATGTAGCCAAAGAATAGTTGATTTAATTGCTTCACATACGTCAAGAACATGCACAAAGCTACGCTCAGTCGTTTTATCCTCAGTCTCTGAATTACGTTGTACTTCAATTAGATCACGTTGTTGAGCCGCAACTTGTAAAGCCAAAGGAACAACATTTTTAGGTAGTGGTGCAACAAACTCACCCAAGACACCATGCTCAAATGCACCGACGACATTTGAAACCCTTAAAATGGCAATTTTCCATTCTTCATCAGTTTTGAATGTGTCTTTAATGATTTCTTCAATCATTTGCTGAGATTTTATATAAGGATTAGGGTAACTATAATTAAATGCGGTTTGTTCATTCAGCTCTAAACTTGATTGCGCATAAACCATAAGGCTAGAAAGATGTACCAAATTTCTGACACCGGTACGCTGCATCGCGCGTAATAAACTCATAATACAACTGAGATTGTCATTATAATATTCAAGTGGTTTTAGATTTGACTCTTCAATGGACTTAAATCCCGCACAATGCACAACGGTATCTATTGAATATTGTTCAAATACTTTATTTAAAGCGGGAGTATTACGAATATCAATTTTGACAAAGGGAATATACATTCCTGTAATAAATTCTAAGCGCTCTAAGCATTGCAGATTGGCATTGGCTAGATTATCCACAATGACGACCGCTTGCCCTTGAGCTAGCAAACTTAAAACCACATGCGAGCCTATAAAGCCTAAACCACCAGTCACTAAAATCATTGTATACTACCTATCATTATCAAGTTTGAATGTTGCAAACTGTCCATTCTCCAAGTGAATCGCCATCAAATGAGTACTTTATTACTAATCACCGCAGCACCGACTTCAATTCATGCATGGCATGCATTGGGTTTAGCGCAGGCACTGCAAGCTGAAGATCAAGAATTTCGTGTTTTCTTTTATCAAGATGGTGTACAAGTTGCGAACAACTTGCAATGGGTTCCTGACGATCAACGTAATTTATCTGTAGAATGGCAAAAACTCTCCATTCGACTTCCTGTCTGTGTGAGTGCTGCATTAGCGCGGGGGATAACAGATCAAGAGAATGCCAAACGTCACCAAATTCCAGCCGATAATCTTGCAAAAGGTTTTGAGCTTGTGGGTTTAGGCGAACTTGCAGATGCTGTTCAATCTACAGATCGTATCATTCAATTCTAAGTTGATCATCCCATTAGCGTGTTGCATTTAAAAGGTAATTTGTGTGAATACTGTGCTCGTTGTGATAACTCAAGCAAATTTAAATACATTGCAGATACATGAAAGCTTGTCAGCAACCATGGTGCTTGCAACTTTTGGCTGTAAAATCAAAGTGTTACTTAAAGACGCTGGATTAAGCCTACTTAAATCAGAAATGGCTTTTGACCAATTAAATCACGTATTTAAGCTTGCTTCGAATCTAGTCGATAGCTTTGAATTCTATGATTTAACACCAGTTTTAGTAGAAAATATGAATAAATCCTCGAATTTTGTTACTCAATCACAACAAGAGTTGAAATTTGTAGAACTGAATGCTGAATTTATTCAGTCTTTTGATCATGTGTTGTATTGGTAAGCTGTAGATGGAAAGTTCAAATGTCAGATAAAACACTTTATTTAATTCAATCTTCTTTTATACATACAGACCATATATTGAATCAGTTGGATCAACTGTATGGTTCTCATGATCACATTGTTTTAATGGGTGATGCGGTACTGTTTGCAGCAGATCAGCGCTTAACAAACAAACAGAATCTTTATCTTCTTGAAAATGATGCTGAGATTTTATCTGAATCCATTCCTGAAAATTTTAAATCAATTTCTTACCCACAATTTGCACAGCTAGTTTTAGACTTTAGCCGTTGTATCAGTTTAAAATAGTGGGCTAGGTTGTCAATTATCTTCGATTTTTTAAAAATCAATCTTTTATGTTTTGTCGATCAAAAGTTAGATTGTTTAGATTATTTTTGTTTAGGTTGTTTTATGAGCTTTGAGTTAGACCAAGATGGTCATTTAGTAGATTACACCATTTGGAATGAACAGGTTGCCCAAGAGTTGGCACAAAGTTTAGATCTACAACTGACCTCATGGCATTTTGAAGTGTTGCATGCAGTACGTCAATTTTATACCCAGTTTGGCCACTCTCCTGCGACTCGTCCACTGATTAAATTTTTAATGAAAACGATCAATCCAGCAATTGATAATGCTGTTCTACAAGACAAGTTTAATACAGGACTGGTTGCCCGCCATTTAAGCCGTTTGGCAGGTATCCCTAAACCTGCAAATTGTTTGTGATCACTCCATAAAAATTGATTCGTTTAATTCAATATGAGATCAAACCCATCAATATAGCGAGTAAATATCTAAACTGGCAATAGCATAAATTATTTCACTTTCTTCCTGAGCAAATCCCATTGGTATTTGAAAAAATATTTTAGTGTTTGATTTGGATTGACTGCAGTTTTATTTTTTAAATTTACGCCATCCGAATGATCATAATCTAAAAAATTAGCTGTAGTACCCTGTATAAATTGAAAGCTCGATCCTTTGGCTGTAATTTTCTGTGATTCAAACAAATGATCTAATCCAAAACGATGCCCTAATTCATGTACCACGACTTGATTAAATATATTTTGAGGACAGTTAAATAAAGTAACGCTGTCACCACCAGCACCAACTGCATTCTTTATTTCTACAGTTGTGACGAAAACATAATTTTTAGTCGCTAAGTTTTTATCTTGATATTTTTTATAAAACTTAGTTAAGTCACTTAAAAAATAACCCGTGTCATTTATATTTAATTTATTCAAAGATATATTAACATCATCGTCTTTGCTACGATATTTGTTTAAATCAAATGTTGGGGCATTTTTTATTTCTACATTAATTAAAGCTTGGTTAAATGAGTTATGCTTTAAAAAATTTTCATAATCATGTGAACGGCTTGGTTTTTTTCCATCAGTTATAACGTCTACAAAGATAACTGATATAGTAGGAATCACAGCATTATGATAAAGCATTAGCTTCCCAACTTTCTCTTGGGTCTCTCCTTTTATTGCTGTTACAATGATTTCTTCATGTTTTTGCAAAGCACCTGTGCACTTAATATTCACTATTTCTGAAGCTAAATAATAAATCTCTTCTTCTCTTTTAGTATCTTCGCCTAAATCTCGCGTCATTTTTTTGGCGTAAATAAAATCTTCGACACTGAACTCTGCTGGTTCAATAATAATATTCGGATTTGAAACTTCAAACTTAATCTTTGTTCCATCATTTTTTAATGAAAAATTATTTTCTGAATCTAATAGTCTCAACTCTAAATTAAGCCTAACCCCTTGATTGACAGGGTTAGAACTATTGTTATCCTCCTGTGAGCTTGGGTACATTGCTAACCATCCAGGGATATATTCTGTGCCAAATGGGCTAATTTTGGTAATTTGGTCTTGAGTATATGTCGCTTTTAATGATTGTATCGAACCACTGACTAAAGCAACTTTGTTTCCAAATTTTGTTGCTGCATTCGGTCTATAGTTGGTTAATTTTTTAAAGTATTCAGGTCTGTACCAATCAAAACCATAACTTCCATCATATATGTTATCTTCACATCTTCGAAAATGAATCGTAAACTTCTGTAGGCACGTATCACAAGTACTTCCGACTGTTGGGCTTGAACCAATTCCCATTCGATTACTCCATATTAAATATTTTATAAATTATTAAAATTTTGCATCAGTTAAATAAGTATATAAAAGTGAATGACTTGATCAAAATTATCTGTTTAAAAAATCGCTCTATTCTTTATCAAGCAATAATCCTTATTTTCTAAACTAAGATTACAGTTACTGTTTTTCATACTTTTACTTATTAATTTAAATTATATATTTTTTAAATTGAACAATCACATATTTTATATCTTGTTAACAAAAATCAAAAAACAATATAAGTAATTAAAAGTTCAAATTACTTGCAACGCTTCATCTAAACATTCTCACAAACACTTAAGATAATGAGTGCACCTGCTTTTAGATTTTTATGATATTTACCAACAACTTAATCTAAAATTAATTCATGATAAATATTAAAAATCATCTAAGGAATAGCAATCAAGCTAATTTTTTCTGCGCTAAGTATTGGAAAAACGCAGACGTAACGATTGGCTTCACCTGTCTCGCATTCACAGCCTGCTGACATTCTGAACATACCAATATCGGAGTAAACTCATGTCCACAGACGCTATGTTGATACACCATAGGCGCACCCAGCCCCTCATCCATCCATTTATCCGCCCATGCCACCATGGTTAATAAAATAGGATATAGATCTAAACCCTTATCAGTTAAGCGATATTCATAACGCTCTTGTCGATCTACATAAGCCACTTTAACCAATATTTCATGCTCAACCAAACGTTTTAGGCGTTCAGACAATACATGTCTTGTCACACCTAAATTTTCTTGAAAATCATCAAAACGACGTAAACCCATAAAAGCATTACGTAAAATAAGCATGGTCCATCGATCACCCAATACAGATAATGTACGCGCAATTGAACACGGTTGATTGCCTATTTCTTCCCATTTCATACGAAGTTCCAAATTACATTTGTAAATTTAAAATACCATTAATGAATACTATGAAATAAACAGAAAAAGAAAGATAGTATTTCAGGGATTTTTTTTACATTCATTGAAATTGAGTTACAAGTGCTTATGCTTTAACAAGGATGACTCACAACTAAAAGTAGCGTTAGTCAACATTTAAAATGCTGGGATATTTTTTAATGCTCAAAAACAATAAAAGCCCAATTCTGGGCTTTTATCTTAAAATTAAATTTTATTTATTCAACAATTTGTCCACGACCCCAAATTTTTTGAAAATGTTTGCTCGGCGTTTTGGATAAATACTGGCCTTATTTAAATCACCCTTGTAATGATCAAATACCCGCTTATCCATGATTTTAAACCACCACGACGGGATCATCGCTGGCAACAGCATACTTGCATAACCGCTTGGCAATTCAGGTGCTTCATCAAAGTGACGTAACGCTTGGAATGGGCGTGTCGGAAAGGCATGATGGTCTGAATGACGTTGTAACTGATACAAGAATAAATTCGTTACGATGTTGTTATTGTTCCAACTATGCTCAGGCATTGTGCGTTCATATTTGCCATTTTCATCTTTTTGGCGCAACAAACCATAATGCTCAATATAATTAATGATCTCAAACAACGTAATACTATAAGCTGATTGAGTTACCAAATAAGGCAAAATACCTTTACCGAATAACCCAACCATAGATGAATGGAATGCTGCGGTCATTGTCCAGCCTTGCAATAACTCATTATCTTTAGACCAAAATCCAAGGCCCTTACGTTTAAGACGATTGGTTTCAATTTCAATCGCTGATTTAAATGAACCAATGACGGTACGTGGTAAAAACTCATAAAGCGTTTCACCCATTTGCGATGAAGCTGGATCTTCAGGTGTAGCAGCGCGTTTATGGTGTCCATAAGGATGTTCGATACGGAAATGGTTATAACCTGATGGAACCAATGCTAAATGCGATAAAATATGATCCATACGGTCATGCTTATGGCTTAACTCATGTGCTGTGTTAATAGCAATACCATTAATTGCACCCATTGAGACACCAAGCAAAATCTTATCTAAAAGAGATGTTTGTTTACGTCCAACCAAATAACATGCATAAACATTGGCGACATATTGGATCGGAATAAAGGATTTGACCAAACGTGAATAATACGGATCTTGCTCAAGTAATTTTACATCTTCACTGGTCGGATTGTTTTTATCCTTACCAATCAATGAATCTATGGCTGGAATAATCACATGCAGTACAAGTGGCCCACCCAATGCAAAAACTTTTTTCAGTGGCTTAGGTGCAACATGATATCCCGCTAAAATTCCTAACCCAATCACGGGAAGTGATGGGCTAATCATCCAAAGATAACGCTTTTTATCAAGTGCCAAACCTGACTTTGGTTTTAATTCTTGCAATTGCTGCTCTGTCAGTTGAACTGGTGCATTCATGGCTATATCTTCCCTATCTTTCTACTTAGTTATATATTTATGTAAAATTCAACTTAAAGACAGTTGTAAGCGTCCATAAAACCTATGAAAAAGTCTTTGGCATCTTCAACATAGAGTTTGTCCTTTGCGCACATGTTTTAATAGCATGAAACATTTTTATTATTTGAGAACAGGAAATTTGAACTGAATCTATGGATGCTTTAAGTAAAATTTTTGATGATATTCATCTCAACCATTCAGAATATATTTACCTTCAAGCTCAAGGTGATTGGTCATTTCAGAGCCCAAAACAAGATGCCGTGATCGCGCATATTGTTCTGTATGGAAATGCTTATTTAGAATTTTCACCCAAAATGAATGTTGCACTACAAACCGGTGATATGTTTTTAATTCCAGCAGGTTTAGCACATACTGTAAAAAATCACTTAGACACGCAGTTGGTTAAAAGCCTAAATATAGAATCACTCTTTGATGGATTAAGACAAGACGCAATTGAATTTGGTCAAGGAAGTTCTGAGAAGACATTAATCCTCTCTGTACGTTGCCATATGAATGCAATCATGGCTCGCCCATTGATCAATGCACTCCCACCATATTTGCATATTCAAAATGCCTTGAGTGATGAGGCGCCTGAATGGCTTAAAATTGGATTATATTTTGTTTCTGCTGAAACGCGTAGAACTATAGCGGGAAAAAATAAAATTATGGATCATGTCGTCAGTATTTTGATGATTGAGTGTGTGCGTGACTATATTGAGCAAATGCAAGATCACAATAACTGGTTAAATGCCCTCGTACATCCAGAACTTTCAAATGCACTAGCAGCCATCCACAGTCGCCCAGAACAGAGTTGGACCGTAGAAAGCTTAGCTGAAACTTGTTGTATGTCACGTTCTAAATTTGCCAGCTTATTTAATCAAATTATTGGTGAAACACCTTTAGCTTATTTGCAACAGCATCGCTTACGTCTTGCCAGTCAGTTGATCAAACAAGGACAACTGCCTATTCAACAGATTGCCCACCAAGTGGGATATTCATCTGAAACTGCATTTAGCCAGGCGTTTAAGAAACAATTTGAACTTAGCCCAAGCCAATATCGCAATCAGATCTAAAAAAGATTAAAGACATACGCTAATCAGATCTGACTGATATAGCTCCTGTACTAATTTTATATTTAATTTCACATAAAAAAAGCGCCGAGGCGCTTTTTTTATCCAAGAAGATCAATTATTTAATTTTTGCTTGTGATTTTAAATAACGCGAATAATCATCTAATAATTGTTCACCACGGAACTTCTGATACATTTGCGTAAGTTGTTGAATTTCAGCTGGATCCATCTGAGCAGTGTCTACTTTTTTCACATTCGCTACAGCCACAACAACTAACTCATTTGGTAGCTTGGCAGTGCTGACAGACCACATGCCTGCTTTAGGTACTGGCTGGCTAAAGGCAACACGCTCGATCTCACGCTTAAGGCCTTGTGAACGCGTAAATGTTCCCGCATGGACAAAATTAGATTGGTATTTCGCAGTAACTTCTTGAGCTGGTAATTTTTTGAAATCCGCAATCATGGCATTTAATTTTGCATGGGCAGCATCGAACGCTTTTTGTTCAATCAATTGTGCTTTTACACGTGCAGTTGCTTGCGCTAGAGGTTGTATACCTGCTGGGTGATACTTACGAACTTTAACCCATACCACATCGCCGTTGGCAGTTTGGATGTTACTTGAAGCCGTCGTATTTCCGCTTTTCACATCTTCATTAAATAATTTAGATTTAACAGCAGGATCAGCAAGAACTGGATTGGTTGTCGTTAAATTCACATTATTCGCAGATTGAATTTGAACTGTCTTAACTGCTTGTGAAACTACATCCAATGCATCACTGTTAACCACTTGCTCATTTAAACTATTTACAGTGTCAGAGAAATAGTTAGCAGATTTATTCTTTAAAACCTCAGCAGTCAATTCAGCTTTTTTTGAATCAAACGATGGTACTGAATCTACGGGTGTATTCACTTCAATCAAGTGATAACCGAATTGAGTTTTAACAGGCTTAGAGACTTGACCATTGCTTGTTGAATTCACAGCTTTATCAAAATCATCACCAAAGGCACCTGGCGCATAGGCAGCAAGTGCACCACCTTTCGCCTTAGAATCAGGATCTTCTGAATATTGCGCAGCAGCTTGAGCAAATGACATACCTGCCTGAATTTTTGCATACACTTCATTTGCAAGTGTCGCAGCTTGCTCAGGCGTACGAGAATCAGTTGTAATCAGGATATGTTTAACATCTCGTTTCAAACCTTGCTTATATTTTTCTGTAAACTGTGAATATGCCTGTTGTAATTCAGCATCAGTCACTGCAGCATTTGGCTGTGTCAATGCCGCAGGGCTTAACACCACATAATCCACATCCACTGAAGCAACTTGTTTGAACTTATTTTGATGCTTGTTGTAATAATCAGTAATTTCCTGATTGGTCACATTAACGTTGGTTTTATAGTCATCAAGTTTAACGCTTGATAAAAATAATTCACGTTGTTCAGATTGCAGATTGGCAATTTGTTGGATATCTAATTTACTAATCAATGCATTATCTGAAATTGTAGAACTTAGAATGCTTAAAGCAAAATCTTGGCGAATATTTTGGATAAATGCTTGGCTTGTTAAACCCTGTGAACGTAAATAGTTTGCATACAATGTATTGGAAAACTTACCATTTTCCTGAAAGGCAGGAATTTGCGCAATTTTCTGTTCAATTTGAGCATCGCTCAAAGTCACACCCAATTTATCAGCTTGCTGTCTTAAAAGACTTTGACTAATCAGATAATCAAGTGCTTTATTTGCAATAAATTCTTTATTCAATAATGATTCATCCCCATGAACAGCAGGATTTGCCAATAATTGATCTGTATAGCCTTTTGTAACCGTTTCTAACTCTTTTTTAGAAATATCTTGACCATTAACAGTTTTAGCTACGTCTGCTTTTTGCCCACCGCTGAAATAGCCTTCAATACCAACCACAGCAAATGGCGCTAAAAATAACACAAGGAGAACTTTACCAAACCAGCCCCTTATGAGAGTGCGAAACGATTCCATGAGTATTCCAATATTATATTTCGTAAGGATTCTAACTGAAATTGTGAAATGAATGAACGAGCAATCACTGATAATTTAATATATTTCATAAAAAACGCGCCACGAAGGCGCGCTTTCAATAAGCTCAGATTAAGCTACTGAGTCTTTTAAGCCTTTACCAGCTTTAAAGCTAGGTACTTTGCTTGCTTTAATCTGAAGCTCTTCACCAGTTTTAGGGTTACGGCCAGTACGAGCAGCACGGTCTTTAACACTGAATGTGCCAAAGCCGACTAAAGTCACTGTATCGCCTTTTTTAAGCGCTTCACCAATTGAAGCAATAGTCGCATCTAATGCTTTACCAGCATCGGATTTTGACAATCCCCCTTTTTCTGCAATCGCATCGATTAATTCTGATTTATTCATGAAGATTACGTCCTCTTATATCGTTTGTTTAAGTTCCAAGGCTGTAGATCAAAGGCCATGACGACTTTATAGCAATGCTTTGGGGGGAAACGCAAGACTCCAAACCCGCTTTTCACAAAAATTACGACTAAAATTTACGATTTTTTTGGATTAAAGGTAATTATTTCATTTTTTTTAGCAATTGTTCACGTAAGTTTTGGTTATCTTCTGCTAGCGCATCAACCTTATTGTGGAGTTCCAGTATCAAACTTTCCAAATGCTGAAGATCTTTCGCAGTTACCAAACCGATTCTATTTAATGAATGATTTACACTCTGATCTAAAAGCTTTTCAACCTTATCTTTGGTTTCTGCAACAGATTCTTTGGTTTTTTCAGTTACTTTATTGACTGTTTGATCAGTGACTTCAACTGTCTTGGACTCCAGCTCCTCCCCCACTTTGACTAAGGAATCGAATAGTTTGTTGCCCTCTTCTTCCGCTCTTGAGAACGCTCCCAATCCAGCCAACCAGATTTGTTTTGTATATTTTCTGAAATCTAATGCTGACTTTTTATGATTTCTAGGCTTTATTTGAGATTCATTAAATTCATTTTGATCTTGGTAAAGATCAGGTTGTTCCTTGTTACTCTTTTTCATATCTTGCTCCATTTACCCCAAACTCCAGCGTGTAATGACCCATATGACCAAATTAGGTAGAAAATATTGCTATATTATCAAATAAAACTATTGAACCTTTTGCTAAACTGTTCTACAAAGCAAAGTAATTGTTTTTAATGTTAAGGAACACTTGGCAATTCGACAATGCTTATTAAGATAATTTTTATATCATTGTTGAAATATTGTGTTTCATGTCATGGATGAGATTGTTTTATTTTTTAGAGATCGGACTCTCTGTTTTTGCTATAGGAATTTTTTATGAATGAATCGCAACAAAAGCAAGGTCATTCTCGTTTGTTGCTAAACATTGTCATGATTATATTGGAAACCATTTATTCTTTTGTATTAAAGCATGATCGTGTTGTTCGCTTACAGGCAAAAAAATTCGTCGAACAGCAGATTACAATTAAAATGAATAGCTATATTCCTTATTTTGACTTTTATGTTCAATTTACAGATCGTGGTATTCTTTTTGATTTACAGCCTCCAGAAAAAGCCATTGACCTTTCTGTGAGTAGTACACTTATCGATTTCATCCAAATATTTGTCTTTGCTAATCGTCGTAGCATGAAAAAAATGCGCCTGGATGGCGATAACCTCCTCAAGGAACAGTTTCGTGATCTCGTTGTACACTTAACTGCACCTAAATTGCTTTCAGACTGGAAGCAATGGCTAACCAATCCAGATGATGATAGCCAGACAAAAGCATCAAAAAAACGCATTGCCCCTTTGCTTGAAAAGATTGATCAGCAACGTTCTAAGATCAATACACTTCAAGTTGAAGTAAAACAATATCAAAATCGTGTTAAACGCTTGCAGCGCAACCAACAAAGTTTATATACGGCTTTAGGCGTATTGGGCTTTCTATTTATAGCATTAGTCGTGTATAATCTTTGGCAAATATTTTCATAAAACTTGAACAAAAATTGAAATTTACCCGCATTTTTTGTTCAAGTAATAAATTCTGACTAAATTAGTCAGAATTAAAATTAAAAATACTTGACTATTTTAGTCAGGATTCATAAAATTCATACATCTAGTCTAAAACATGTGTATCGAATCATGCGCCTAACTACTCGCGGTCGCTATGCAGTGACTGCACTACTTGACTTAGCACTGCAGCCACCTGAACAAACGATTACGCTTGCAGAAATTGCAAACCGCCAAACGATATCTGTCGCTTATCTTGAACAATTGTTCGCTAAGCTTAAGCGTCACGGCTTAGTTTCAAGTGTTCGTGGAGCAAATGGCGGTTATCACTTAGCGCGCCATGCTGAAGAAATTACTGTCTTAGAAATTATTGAAGCTGTAAATGAAACTGTCGATGCGACACGTTGTGACCACAAAGGCAATTGCCAAAATGGTGCAATGTGTTTAACTCACGATTTATGGCAAGAACTCTCTCTCCATATTGCCGATTATTTAGCTAAAATCACCCTTGCGGATTTAGTCGCTCGTGACAATGTACAAACCGTTGCGGTCCGTCAAAATTCAGCACCTCTTGATTCAGCCCTTTTATCGGTTACAGGTATTTGACATGAAACGTCCGATTTATCTTGACTATGCAGCAACTACGCCTGTTGATCCTCAAGTAGCAGAACGCATGATGGAGTGTTTAACCTTTGATGGTACATTCGGTAATCCTGCTTCTCGCTCACATGCTTATGGATGGCAAGCTGAAGAAAAAGTTGAATATGCACGTGAACAAGTCGCAAATTTAGTAAAAGCTGATCCACGCGAAATTGTATGGACTTCAGGTGCTACTGAATCTGATAACCTTGCCCTTAAAGGTGTTGCTCAGTTTTATGGTTCTAAACGCAAACACATCATCACAAGTAAAATTGAACATAAAGCAATTTTAGATACTTGTCGTGAATTAGAAGAAGAAGGTTTTGAGATTACTTATCTTGAACCTGAACCTAAAACCGGTTTAATTACACCAGAAATGGTTCAAGCTGAACTTCGTCCAGATACGCTACTTGTTTCATTGATGATGGTGAACAATGAAATTGGTACTGTGACAGATGTTGCTGCAATTGGTGAGTTAACACGTGCCAATAAAACTTATTTCCATGTAGATGCAGCACAAGCTGCGGGTAAAGTTGAAATCGATCTTTCTACCATGAAAGTTGATTTGATGAGCTTCTCAGGTCATAAGGTTTATGGACCTAAAGGCATTGGTGCTTTATTTGTACGCCGTAGCCCACGTGTTCGTATCAAAGCACAAATTCATGGTGGTGGCCATGAACGAGGTATGCGCTCAGGTACACTTGCAACCCATCAAATCGTCGGTATGGGTGAAGCATTTGAACTTGCTGGAAAATCTTTACAAGCTGAACAAACACGTTTACGTGTACTGCGTGACAAACTTTGGAACGGTTTACAGGATTTAGAACAAGTCTTCTTAAATGGCCACCCTGTATACAATGTTGCAAACTACTTAAATGTTAGTTTCAACTTTGTTGAAGGTGAATCATTGATGATGGCGTTAAAAGATGCTGCTGTATCTTCTGGTTCAGCATGTACATCTGCAACACTTGAACCTTCTTACGTACTTCGTGCCCTCGGCCTTTCTGACGAGTTAGCACATAGTTCAATTCGTTTTAGCTTTGGTCACTATACGACTGAAGAAGACATTGATCATGTAATTAAGATTACTAAAGCTGCTGTTGAGAAATTGCGTGAGCTTTCTCCGCTTTGGGATATGTACAAAGAAGGGATCGACTTAAGTTCAGTTGAATGGGCTGAACATTAAGTTCCTTGAAATCAAAACGCGGCATTTTATTGAAAATCAGTAAAATGCCACCAAATTAGATTGTAGAAATACATATTATCAACGCTGACCCCGAGGTTTGGAGAAGCAACATGGCTTATAGCGAAAAAGTAATAGATCATTACGAAAATCCTCGTAATGTAGGTGTTTTGGATAAAAATGCAGAAAATGTTGGTACAGGCATGGTGGGTGCACCTGCATGTGGTGATGTAATGCGTTTACAAATCCAAGTGAATGACAGTGGTGTAATTGAAGAAGCTCGCTTTAAAACTTATGGCTGTGGCTCAGCAATTGCGTCTAGTTCACTCGTAACTGAATGGTTAAAAGGTAAAACGCTTGACGAAGCACAGGCGATTAAGAACATCGATATCGCAACTGAACTTGCACTTCCTCCTGTAAAAGTACACTGTTCTGTGCTTGCAGAAGACGCAATTAAAGCTGCTGTTGAAGATTACCGTAGCAAGAAAACTAAAGCCTAGTATCTGTTCGTCAAATTTAGCAGATGATTTTTTAACGGAGTTTTCATGATCAATCTAACTGAAAATGCTGCAACTCATATCAGCAATTACTTAAAGAATCGCGGTAAGGGTGAAGGTATTCGTCTTGGTGTGAAAACTTCAGGCTGTTCTGGCTTAGCTTATGTACTTGAGTTTGTTGATAATATCGATACGCATGATCAAATGTTCGAACAGTTTGGTGTAAAAGTTTTTGTAGATCCAAAAAGTTTGGTTTATCTCGATGGTATGGAAATGGACTATGTTAAAAATGGTCTAAATGAAGGCTTCGAGTTTAACAACCCAAATAAAAAAGGTGAATGTGGCTGTGGTGAATCTTTCACTGTATAATCCGCCCTGCTTTTTCTCATGTTAAAACAGTGTCTTGCACTGTTTTAATCACATTTAATTACACCGTTTTCCTGTAAAACATCGTGGATGAGTATCCCCAATGAGTCATTTTGAGTTGTTCGATCTCCCAGAAGCACTCGATATTGATTTAGCGATATTAAAAGCTAATTTCCTAAAACTACAACAGCAATATCATCCTGATAAAGCTGAAAATAAAGACAAAGCTTTGATTAAATCAAGTGAAATTAATCAGGCATATAAAACTTTATCCAATGTAGACAGTCGTGCTGCTTATCTACTTTCACTCAAAAAGCAAGATCATCACTTAGATCAATCGATTAGTGATTTTGAGTTCCTTCAGTCTGCTTTAGAAATTCGTGAGCAGCTTGATGAAGCAACTAATACCGAACAGTTGCATTCTTTAAAAAAAGAAGTGCGACAATGGATTGATGGCTTAGTTCGTGAATTCAAAATTGATTTTGAGGATGAAGATTGGGCTGAAGCGCGTGACACTGTGCGAAAGTTACGCTTTTTTCAAAAAGTCATGAATGATATCGATAAAGCTGAAGATCAGCTTTTAGATGATGAAGATTTTAATTTAGATGATGATTTCTAAATTTTAGCTTTGAATATATGTTTTAACCGAATTTGTTTTTAGTATTTATTTTAAGGATGTGACAAATGGCACTCTTGCAAATTGCTGAACCAGGACAATCAAGTGCGCCACACGAACACCGTATTGCAATTGGTATCGACTTAGGGACAACCCATTCTCTAGTTGCTACGGTATTATCAGGCAAAGCCAAAGTGCTGAACGATGAGCAAGGTCGTGTGTTACTTCCTTCTATTGTACATTATTCTAAAAATTCAACCGAATACGGCGATGCAGCAAAACCATTCATCACTGCTGACCCTAAAAATACCATTGTTTCTGTTAAGCGCTTTATGGGCCGTTCCAAAGCGGATGTTAAATTTCAACATCCATACACACTTGTTGGTGCTGAAAATGAAATGCCAGCTTTTGAAACAGCTAAGGGGCGTAAAACACCAGTAGAAATCTCCGCAGAAATTTTAAAACAACTTAAAGACCGCGCTGAACAAAGCTTAAGCAACCCTGTAAATGGGGCTGTTATTACTGTTCCAGCTTACTTTGATGAAGCACAACGTCAAGCTACAAGAGATGCAGCTGAGCTTGCTGGTTTAAATATATTACGCCTACTCAATGAACCAACAGCTGCGGCTGTTGCATATGGCTTGGATCAAGAGAGTAACCTAACAACAGATCGTAACTATGTCATTTATGATTTAGGTGGCGGTACATTTGATGTGTCTATTTTACGCTTTTCTCAAGGTGTGTTTGAAGTTTTAGCCACAGGCGGTCATACAGCACTGGGCGGCGATGACTTAGATCGTCTTATTGTTAAGTGGGCAAAAAAACAACTCAATATTGAAGTTTTAGATGATGCAGAATATGCGCACTTTATTGTTTCTGCGCGCAAAGCCAAAGAAGCATTAAGTGATGCAACATCGGTTGATATTAAAGTTCTGACACATCACCTCACTTTAGATCGCACAACATTTGAAGAAATCATTCAAGTGGCATTAGATAAAACGATCAATGTATGTAAACGTGTCATGCGTGATGCAAAACTTGAACTCGATGATATTCAAAATGTAGTTCTTGTTGGTGGATCAACTCGCTCTTATGCTGTACAGAAAGTCGTGCGTGAAGTATTTAAGCAAGAGCCACTTTGTACTATTAATCCTGATGAAGTTGTAGCGATTGGCGCTGCCATCACTGCAAATCAGCTCATTGGGAACTCTAAAGATGGCTCATTACTTTTAGATGTTACTCCGCTGTCATTAGGTTTAGAAACCATGGGTGGTTTGATTGAACGTTTAATTTCACGTAATACAGCAATTCCTGTTGCACGTCGTCAAGAATTCACCACATATCAAGATGGTCAAACTGCGATGTTAATCCATGTCTTGCAAGGTGAACGTGACTTAGTTGAACATTGCCGAAGCTTAGGCCGTTTTGTATTGCATGGTATTCCACCAATGACTGCGGGTCAGGCACGTATTGAAGTTACTTTTCAAGTCGATGCTGATGGTTTACTTACTGTTTCGGCCAAAGAAACTACATCAGGGGTCAATGCTCAAATCGACATTAAACCTTCTTATGGTTTATCTGAGACAGATACTGAACGTTTACTTTTAGACGGTTATAAATTTGCTGAAGAAGATAAAAATCTTCGCCATCTCAATGAAACCAAAGTCGAAGCTCAACGTGAACTTGAAGCTTTAACACAAGCGTTAAAGGTGGATTCTAAACTTCTCAGCACTGAACAACTGACTGCGCTCACTCAAGCGGCTGAAGCCTTAAAAACTGAGCTTGAAACGAACGATATCAAATTAATTGAACATGCTGTTGAACAGTTAAAAACTTATAGCGATGCCTTTGCAGCAGAACGTATGAATCAACACATTGATCATGCACTCAAAGGCACCAAACTTGATGATTGGTCTAACTCAAACTAATTTAAGGTAACGACTATGCCACGTATTAAAGTACTACCTCATGCAACGATTTGTCCAAACGGTGCTGAGTTTGAAGTTAAACCAAATGCCAATCTATGTCAAAGCCTGCTTGATAATGGTATTAAAATCGAACATGCCTGTGACATGTCTAAAGCATGTACCACTTGCCATGTAATCGTACGCAAAGGCTTTGATGAGCTTGAAGAAATGGATGATATTGAAGCCGATTTACTCGATCGCGCTTGGGGCTTAGAACCCGATTCGCGTCTGTCTTGCCAAGTTAAAATTACTGATGAAGATATGGAAGTTGAAATTCCAAAGTATACGATTAACCATGCTTCTGAAAACCACTAAGTTGCTTTTCATATAGACATAAAAAACCACTCTTTATGAGTGGTTTTTTATGTCTAAGCAATTTTTAATGGCTTAGGCATTTCATTTAATATTTAATAATTTTACAAATAATTTGAGTTCACTTCATCTTCAATATTAAGCTTTGCAACGCCTTGAGAGTTGGTAAGTTTTTGCTGAACCTTAATCCGTTCTACCATTTTTTCTAATACTTCAACCAGCTCAGGATATTCAAAGTTTTGTACTTCTTCTAAATTCAGCACTAGGTGGAAGCCTTTATACTCATAATCAAACCATTGCTGATTTTCATTCTTGGTTGCAGAGTATTTTTCCATCACTTGCCAAGTGCGCACCTTACCTTGAATCCCTTTCAGCTCAATCGGAGTTTTTGGTGCACAAAGATAATCATTTTTAATCAGCTTATAGGTTTCGTCTGAAACCAAAATTTCATCTATATCCGCAGCATATTGCAAACGCGCTGCTAAATTAGCATCTCGACCAACAATGGTATAGGCCATGCGATGTACAGCACCATAGTTTCCGACGTGACAATAACCTGTACTTACCCCCATTCGAATATGTAAAGCTGCATAGCCCATTTTCACCCAACGTTCACGAAGAAATTTCATCTGCTGACGCATTGCAATTGCCATATCAATACAGTTTTTCGCATCCTGCTCTACCCCTTGTGAATCAGGATCGCCAAAGAAAATCAGGATTGCATCCCCCATAAACTTATCAATGGTTGCACCATATTGCTTGGCAATTTCAGTCATATGACTTAAATAATCATTTAATACAAAGGCCAAATCATCTGGAATCAAAGTTTCTGATAGCTCAGTAAATCCTTGAATATCAGAAAAGAAAACTGTAATTTTTTTACGTTTATATTCAATTTTTGCTTCAGTATCGCCGCGCATAATCGCTTGCCAAAGCTGTAATGGCGCATAACGACTGAGTTGATTTGACAACTCAATATAGCGATTCATTTCATTAAAATAGGTGTTTTTCTTTGTTTCTACACTTTTGATACGACGATTTTGATAATAATTTCCAATATTTACAAACAAGATGATACTAATAAAAGAAAGAACGGATAGTTCAGGGCTAGTTTGCTGAAAATAATCATAAAAACCAAAGATAAAAATAATATTGGTATAAAACACAACAAAGGCAATTAAAATTGCCAGAGAGCCCATCATAAAAGAAATTTTATTATTAATCGCAGTATAAATCAGGGCAAATAACAATACAAAAGTCACCACCAGACTTAAATGAACAGCAGCCAATGCTGTAGAAACAACAATGATATCAATTAAAAAATAGACATTTTTTCGAATTTTAGAACCATATGAATATTCCAGCCAGCGTGATAACTTAGGACTGATAATAAAAATAAAGCCAATGAAAAAAGGCACGTAAAATTGATAACTTGCAATTGGGGAAGTGAAATAATAAACCATAACCAACAAAGCAATGATTAAGTACCCCATAAATCGCTGGAATATTTCAAATTGCTTTGGTTCTTTATCTAACATACGTTCAAATGGCAAAATATTTTACCTCGAATGTCATTTTATTAAACACTTCCTTGTGCTGTTTACACTTAATCCATACGCCAATCGAATGGCATATCACCTTGGCCACGTAACGCCAACATTAACGTTTGACGCATATGTGCTAACACTTCATTGCTATAAGGAACTGCTTGCAGACCAAATACAGGCTTAGGCCAAGCTACATCATTCTGATAACGAACTACATGATGAAAATGTAATTGTGGCACCATATTTCCAAGTGCTGCGACATTCATTTTATCTGCACGAAAAACACGAGACAACTGGCTAGATAACCAGCTAGATTCTCGTAAAAACTGCTCTTGGTCAGCTTGACTTAGTTCATATAACTCAGTGATACCAGGAACACGTGGAATAAGAATTAGCCACGGAAATTGCATATCATTCATTAAACGACATGTTGAAAGCGGAAAATCGCCTACAAAAAAAGTATCTTGAGCAAGTTGTGGATGCAAACTAAACATATCTTTATAAATGACGCAAAATTAAAAGGATGGCTAATACTAACACATCGGTTTTCGTGTGAATATTGGTTATCTTGTGTTTTGGTACAAATAAACACAGTTTGTTTTGAACCTGATCACAATTACACTTTAAAGAATCACAGAATTTTTTCAAGTGATTTACCAGAAAAAATTCATAAGCACTTTCAATCTCATACTGAGCATTATTTAAGCTCAAATTCCAGATAAATTAACGCTTTAATTCTGTCAGTAAATTGTTTAACAAATCCTGAATAAACTGAATTCTTTTGTCATTCTCTTCAAGCATCACCATCACTTTTAAGCGTTGCCCACCGTCCATACGAAACCAAGTTGGATGCTTTTGCATGAGTTGAATAATACTGATCGCTTGCACCGGAGTATCAGGTGAAAATTCGATCACTCCACCGTTAGCTCCTATATCAATTTTAGTAATTTCCAACGCCTCAGCCTTAATCCGAATTTGATGGACACTAAACAGCTGTTTTACTGGCAATGGCGGTACACCAAACCGGTCAATCAACTCCATACGTATATTGTCAAGTTTATCTTGAGTATCGGTATTACTAATACGTTTATAGAACATAAGACGCTGATGTACATCTCCCAAATATTCATCTGGGATCAAAGCAGGCATATGTAGTGTAATTTCTGAAGTGAGTGAAAGTGGTGTATCAAAATTAGGGGTCTTACCCTGTTGAATTGCTTTGGTCGCTTTGGCCAACATTTCCATATATAAGCTATAACCAATTGCATTCATTGAACCACTTTGTTGTTCACCGAGTAGCTCACCAGCACCACGAATCTCCAAGTCTTCCGTAGCCAGCATAAAGCCAGCGCCAAGATTTGAAGCTCTCTGAATGGCATCTAAACGTTTTTCTGCATCACCTTTAAGGCCTTTAATCGATGGCACCATCAAATATGCATAGGCTTGATGATGTGAACGTCCAACACGACCACGCAATTGATGTAATTGAGCTAGGCCAAGTTTGTCTGCACGTTCAATAATAATCGTATTGGCATTAGGAACATCAATCCCCGTTTCAATAATCGTTGAACAGACCAGCACGTTAAATTCTTTGTGATAGAACTGTTGCATGATTTGCTCAAGTTCACGTTCACGCATTTGACCATGTGCAACAGCGACACGAGCCTCTGGTACAAGTTGACGAATATTTTCCGCAGCACGCTCTATGGTATCCACTTCATTGTGCAATATATAAACCTGCCCACCACGTAACAATTCCCTTAGAATTGCCTCTTTCATGGTTTCATTGGTTTGTTCATTGACAAAAGTTTTAACGGCTAAACGACGTGCTGGTGGTGTAGCAATAATCGAGAGATCACGCATCCCACCAAAAGCCATATTCAATGTACGAGGAATTGGTGTTGCAGTTAACGTTAACATATCAACATCTGCGCGCATGGCTTTAATACGCTCTTTATCACGTACCCCAAAACGATGTTCTTCATCAACAATCATTAAACCTAAGTTTTTAAACTGCACATTTTCCTGAAGAATTTTATGCGTACCGATAACAATATCGACTTTACCATCGATTAAGTCATCAATGATTTTGGTATGACTTTTATTAGTTCCAAAACGAGAAAGTACCTCTATACGAATTGGCCAATCGGCAAAGCGATCTTTAAATGATTCAAAATGTTGTTGCGCCAATAAGGTGGTAGGTACCAAGACAGCCACTTGCCTATTATTTTGAACAGCAACAAATGCCGCCCGCATCGCCACTTCCGTTTTACCAAAGCCAACATCACCACAAACCAGTCGATCCATTGGTTTGGCTTGTTGCATATCATATAAGGTCGCTTCGATGGCATTGGCCTGATCCAGTGTTTCCTCATAAGCAAAACCACTGGAAAATTGCATATATGCACTTTGATCCAACTCGAAACTAATCCCAGGTTTAGACTGACGACGTGCTTGGATATGCAACAATTCAGCTGCCACATCATGAATCTGTTCAAGTGCTTTACGTTTTGCTTTATTCCATGCATCTGTACCCAATTTATGTAAAGGCGCTAAATCAGGATCACCTCCACTAAAACGGCTAATCAGGTGTAAATTGGTCACAGGAACATACACTTTTGCATCATCTGCATAGTTTAATTGCAGAAACTCATAGTCTTGTTCATCAATATTTAAGGTAACTAAACCTGCATAACGCCCAACACCATGATCAATATGCACCACTGGCGCACCAATATTAAGTTCCGTCAGACTTCGAATAAGAAACTCTTCTGAAACCTCTTGTTGACGTTTTCTACGGCGCTGTACTACACGGTGTTCATATAGTTGGTTTTCAGAAATAACCGATAGATCATTGCTGATGACCAACCCACGATCCAAAGGTGCATTGGTGATCGCCACAGAGAAATTAGATTGTTGAAATACAGCAAAACTTTCGACAACTGGAATTTCACCTAAACTTGCACGTAAAGCATCTTTTAATGTTTCACGACGTCCAGCACTTTCAGCCACCAACAACACTGGATGATTGGCCTCATCCACGTACTGTTTAACGGCTTTAAATGGCTGCTCTTGTTTAGGGTCTACAGGCAATCTTGGCGGTAATTCAACCGACAAATTGATACAACCTGCTTTTAATTCAATGGCTTCTGTTGAGGCAATAATTCTTGAAAATTGATTTAAATATTCGAATAGTTGATTCGGTTGTATAAAAATTTCTTCAGGTGGTAATAACGGCTGATCAGCATTATGGCGTCGGTCTTCGTAACGACGAATTACATCTGTCCAAAAACTCAACAATCCTTCATCAATGTGCTTATCTGTAATGACAATAGAATTACTTGGGAAGTACGAAACCAAACAACTTTGTGTTTGCATGGCTTGCTTTGAGAAGAATAATGGGAAGTAGAAATCTAATCCCGGAGAAGCAATACCTTCTAACACATCTTGATAAATTGGATTTTTTTTAGGATTTGCTGTTGGAAAACTTTCGGCATAGCGATCACGAAATGTTGAACGCGCTTCTTTCAACGGAAATTCTTTTGCAGGAAGTACAGTAAAACGTTCTAACTTTGTCGTTGTTCTTTGCGTTTCAGGATCAAAGAATTTTAAACTGTCTATTTCATCATCAAATAAGTCAATACGAATGGGTGCATTCTGCCCAGAGGCATAAATATCCATAATACTACCACGTACCGCAAACTCACCATGGTCATAAACAGTATCAACCAAATGATAACCCGCTTGAACTAATTTTAATTTTTGTTGTTCTAAAGCAAATTTCTGACCAACACGGATATCAAAATGCTCACCCAATACCCATGATGTAGGCGCAACACGTTGTGCCAAAGTGGTTGCTGATACCAATAAAATACCTTTTTGTGGCATATTGGAAAGTATCGACAGTCTTTCAGAGACAATATCTTGGTGTGGAGATAAACGATCGTATGGCAATATCTCCCAATCTGGAAATATTGTTGGTTTTACCCCATAGAATTCTAATTCACTTTCCAACTGCCCTAAGTGCTGATTATTTTTCGCAACCAAAACAAAGAGCTGATCCGATTTCTCTGCAATCTCCTTAAACAATAAGGCAGCAGATGAACCGAGCATTGTGCCGATCCAGCGTTTTTCGCCTGCTTTCAGTTGTTTTAAATTGAGGTCAGAGATTTCTTGTTTAAACATAATCGCATAGGGTCTAAAAGACATGAGCAATAGTTTAACATGATGACTTTATTCAGTTGAGTGATTTTATTTATTCTATTTGTCTAAGTAATGACTCAACTACAGTATTTTTCCCATCAGAACAAAATCCACGCTTACTATAAGACAAACTAGCAGGATCACGAACCTGTGGAAGCTCTTGCCAAATGAGTTGCGAATAACCATTTAATAACAATTAAAAATCTAAGCAACATCACATATGATTCTTTGATGAAATATTCTGATTCCATCAAATATTATCCATGCCTTAAGTTGATTTATTTTTCTCGTTTAAATTGTTTATAATAATCATTGAGTTTTTGAATAATTTTTTTGAATTGTTTTAAATTTTCTTCTGTATTGCCAAGCCTTTGCACATAGTTGTTTGTTGCGATTTCTAAATCAATCTTTTCATTGATCAAAATTGTTTTATAAAACAAGGCCTTTAAATCATCAAAATTATTGAGTTTTCGGTTAGAAAAGTATTCCAGCCTTTCAGATAACTCACGATTTAAAACAATACCATCTACAATAAAACCGTGCTCAGCATCAATTTGAATATTATTTTCTTGTAGAAAAACTTGCTCAGGACCGTTTTTACTACCCTTAAATAAGGTTGCAATTTTATCAAACATCATTAAAACCCAATTAAATCAATGATTCACCATAACAAACATGACTCAAGTTCGCAGTAAAAGGCCACTTTAAAGCGACCATTTACCTAAACATAAACCATCAGCGTTATTCGTCACCCAAATCATCTAAGAAATCGACAGTAGGCACAAAGAATAAAGTTCCTGTCACTGCTGTACTAAAATCTAATAAACGATCTAAATTACCCTCTTCATCACCTTGAAACATGTGCTCTAACATTTGTCGAGTCACACTAAATTTGCGTGCATAACCAATAAAGAAAGTACCATACTCATTTTTAGATGGATTTGAAAACGGCATATTTGCACGCATGATTTTAATTTCATTACCATCCGCATCATGTGCCTTACTTACTACATTGTGTGCTGTTTTAGGTTTTACATCATCACTCAACTCAAGATCATTAAACTTTTTTCGTCCGATGACTTTTTCTTGTTCTTCATCACTTAGCGCGCGCCACTTGTCCATATCATGCATATATTTTTGAATAAATGCATAACTGCCACCTTTAAAGTCTGGATCTTCATCACCCACTAGTGCATATTCAGCCGCAATTTCAGGCTCTGGGTTTTCGGTCCCATCGACAAAGCCAATAATCGCTCTACCGTCAAAATATCGAAAACCATTCACTTCATCTACTGGGTAACTTACAGCTTTTAATTCAGTATTGATCATATCTGCCATTTCAAAACACAACGCTTGGCGATCAGCGCGAATATGGAAAAACAAATCACCTTCCGTTGAAACAGCCGTATATTTTGGCCCTTTAATTTCTTTAAACTGTTCTAATTCTTGTGGTTTAGCCTGATCAGGAAATAAACGCTCCCACGCATTTGCCCCAAATCCCATGACCGCACTAAATTGTGCATCTGGATAACGGTTGGTTAAACTACGCGTCAATGCAGAAAAATTTGCCGCAAAATCAATTACTGTATCAATTACTTCAGCCCCAAGCCTTAATCCTAAAACAATAAATAAGGCATTTTCCCCTGGACGATTCATAACAGGTTGAATTCGAGTTGAAGTCATAATATATCTCAAAATATTCTATTGGTTACAATCTAACATAGGCTGTTTTAAAGCTTAAGTTTTTATCGTTAACAATCCACTAATTCACAATATTTATATCGATATAAATGTTATGGAAAATAATTAAAGCAATAAGTTTTGACTTATTTTGTTTAGGCACATCGATTGTAAGTATTTTTAAAACTACTTTAGGTGATAAGCATAAATTTTAAAATAACAGTCTTTCTGATCAAACACGATATTCAAATGCTGCAACAAAGTACGAAGTTGATCTGTTTGATCTAAAATCAAATCACTGATCAATCTCCCCCTCGACTTGCTCAGCATAGGCTTTACAATTAAATATTCAATTCCAATAAATACAGGCATAGCATCGTGATAGAAAGGATGCCAATCACCTATATACCACGGAATTTTCTTCACAAATTTATCTTCAGCTTGTTGATCTTTATTTTCAGTCACCAATTTGACAATAAATGCAGGTGGAAAATCCAAGTCTTTCATTGCATGTAGAAGTTTGAGCCATTTTGAATCACTCATACAAGATACCAACTGCCGTTGATGCACGACCTGTTGAATTTTCAAAATATACTTTAAATAGGCTTGTTCAGTCTTTAAAGCATTTATATGATTTCGATATTCAAGATAATTTTCTTGTAAACCCATATTTATCCTTCAATTAAAAGCACCTGTTTAGATGCTTTTAACACATAGAGTTAACCATATTGTTTCTGTAAATAACGTACGATTACTGCTGACTCAAAGAGTTTTTCACCTGTATTTGGATCTTCTAAATAAGGCACTTGAATATCTTGCTTTGCACGCCCCATAACAGGAATAATTTTTTCACGTTTTCCGCCCACCAAAGCAAAATATTTACCAGGTTTTAAACGTAAAACTGCTGGTCCTAGATCTTGCCAACACTCTTTAGCCACATTATGAAAGATAAATGGAATTTCTAATTCAGTTAACTCAGCACGCACAACACGTGTATAGGGACTTGCTTCAAACCCCCATAACTCCAATAATTGCGCTGGGCTTATACGATCAACAATTTTTTTATTTACCCAAACCCCTCGCGCACCATTAATAATAGTTCCCACCATGGCGACCGTTGGATATTTAGGATAATGAGAATATTTCTTTGGCGTTTTGCCGGTTTTACCATAGTGCTTAAATAAGTAATCAACAATCTTTTTTGATTCATACATTGCTGTTCCCGTGTTTTCATCAACGAAATACGGAAAACGCAATTTCCCCCCTTTTTCTTTTACAACCTGACGATATTTAGTCCCACCTTTAGGGCATGGATAGACTTCATAATCCAAATTGAGCAAGGTCATTACTTCTCGTACACGGCGGCAAAATGGTGAACCTTCAAACTCATATAACTTTAAGGCCTTTTCTGGCTGGTTTGGAAATGGTGTTCCAGTTACACCACGGCCTCCCTCAGTCAGTGATGAAGCCAAAGCTTGTACAACTTTAATTTGATGATGTACCATTTTATACCCCCTAGATGATTGTTTTCGCTTAAATAAAGCTTTTTATAAATCCACTAATTTTTCTTTTGAAACCACAATTCCATTGTTATCTACATAGATAAATTCACCAGAATTGAAAGTGACACTACCAAAATACACAGGAATATCGACCTCACCTATGCCTTTACGATTGCTTTTTTGTGGAATTGTAGCCAATGCATGAACGCCTAGATCAAGTTCAACTAGTGCATCTACATCACGTACACAGCCATAAATCACTACACCATTCCAGTGATGCTTAACCGCTGATTCAGCAATCATGTCACCCATCAAGGCACAACGCATGGATGCTCCACCATCGACAACCAAAACCTTGCCTGTTCCATCTGTAGCAAGTAACTCTTTCACTCGTGAGTTATCTTCAAAACACTTGACTGTCACGATTTGACCACCAAAGGTTTTACGAGCTCCATAACTTTTAAAAAATTTGCCATCGAGAGATGGAATCAGGGTTTGGATGTCTTGGTCTGGGTGATCATCTAATAAATCACAAGTTACAAAAGGTACTTTAGTCACGTTATCACTCCATTATTTGCTATTTTGTATACGTAAATTATCATAAATTTCAATTTTTTGAGTTTGTGTTTGAGCAGCCTCGATCATAGTATGAGCCACTTGTTGTGCTGTCACTGGCTTATATTTAAAAGAATTGGGTACCAAATGCGAAAATTTACCATATAACTTTTGCGCTACATCTTCCAAGAATCGCTTTTCATTCCGATCACCAAGGAGTAATGATGGGCGAATAATAGAAAAACGATATAAGTTCAACTTTTGTATATAGTCCTCAAGTTCACCTTTGACTTGATTATAAAAAATTGGCGAGCTGGCTTTTGCCCCCATCGCACTGACTAAAAGTAAATGAGTTTCAGTCATTTCAAATAAATCTGCAAAATGTGCATTGATCTCAAAATCAATATTATAGAAAGCTTCTTTAGAACCTGCCTTTTTAATGGTCGTTCCCAAACAACTGAATGCATGAGTGTAACCGCTGACATCTTGATCATTGAGTAGAAGTAAGTCATCCAATACAAATTGTTCAACTTTTTTAAATTTTGAAAAGTCTGGATTTTCTCGTCGCACAACAACTGTAATTTTTTCACAATTAGCCAATAAATTGAGCTGCTCAATGAGACGCTGTCCCACTAAACCTGTTGCTCCAATCACAATCGCATTTTTTATCGAATTAGTCATTTTTTAAACAATCTCCTAGATTTATTACTAATCTAACGTTTTATTTCAAATTTTTCTTCAACAAAAATGTTGTCAAAGCATGTCAACACTTGACTTTACTGGCCTCTTTAATCACAATATGGCACTTGTTTACGGGCTGGTGATAATCCTCTGATGTGGTTTTCAGATGTGGTTTCAGCCCGCCCAGACCCATCTAATTCAAGGAGTGCACGAGTGGCAAACTCTGCTCAAGCAAAAAAACGTGCTCGTCAAAACGTTAAAGCACGTAAACACAACGCAAGCTTGCGTTCAATGGTACGTACTTATATCAAACGCACAATCGCTGCTATCGCTACTGGTGAATATGCTGCCGCAACTGAAGCTTATAAAGCTGCAGTTCCAGTTATTGACCGTATGGCGGATAAAGGTATCATCCATAAAAACAAAGCTGCTCGTCACAAGAGCCGCTTGAATGCACAAGTTAAAGCGTTAGCTAACTAATTTTTGCATGTAAAAAGAGCCCTTTAAAGGGCTTTTTTTGTATGTAAAATTTGACTATAACGCTTTAAAATTAGAAAACATCAAAACTTATCTACCACTTCATCATTATTTCTCAGCAGATAGATAAGTAAGAGTTCTAAACTGTAAAAATAATTACTTTGCTAAATGTGAAATTAAGACTGTTGCAGTGGATAAAATACCTTCCTGACGACCAGTAAAACCCAATTTCTCTGTGGTTGTTGCTTTAACGCTAATTTGAGTCACATCAACATCTAACACATCTGCAATACTTTGACGCATTTCCAAATTGTGTTTGGCTAATTTAGGCCGTTCACATGCCACAGTAATATCGGCATTATTTAATTTATAACCACGGTCTAAAATTAATTGATAAACATGTTTTAAAAGTTTACGGCTATCCGCACCTTTAAATTCAGCATCTGTGTCTGGGAAATGCTGTCCAATATCCCCTAAAGCCAATGCACCCAATAAAGCATCACATAATGCGTGTAACACAACATCACCATCAGAATGTGCTTTTAAACCATGCGTATGTGGAATTTGAACGCCTGCCAAAGTTACAAAATCACCTTCTTCAAAAGCATGTACATCCATTCCCTGCCCAATACGAATCGGTATGATCATTCTTAGCTCCTTTTGCAGTTTTTAAAATTTAAAAATCTTGTATTCGTACTTTCTCTTTCGCTATAGTACGTATGCAAACATTGTGAAAGTATAAGCGATCATGCTGTTGAATACAGAATTTAATCAAATTAAAACACTCTTGTCTGGTCTCATTTTGAGCTGTATCAGTACATCAGCTGTTTATGCCCTGCCTCTTGACTGTAAGCATCAAGATTCATCACTTTTAAAAAAGTTATGTGGTTCACAGTATAGTGAACTACGCGCTCAATTGAATGAGAGCTATCTCACTGCATATCTGGTCACAGACGCACCAATACGCTTAATCAATGATACGCATCGTTTGTGGCTCAACCGTTTAAGCCAATGTAAAAGCAACGATTGTTTTAAACAACAGTTCGATATTCGCCTAGAAGACTTAAATTTTTACACCTCAATGAATCAAAGTTTAACCCAACATTTCATCAAATATGAACATGGTAAAATTTCGAAGCAACCCGCCCATTTACAAATCCATCAACTGACTAAAGATCGGATTAAAGTTGAAGGCATCGCCTATCGAAATCCCAATAACCGTAAAGATAGTCAAATCGTCTCATTGTTGGCTTACACCACGCCTGAAAAAAAGAATCAAATTTTGGACAATGAACATGACTGTAAATATGTGCTTAATTTCCAAAAAGCAATTTTGTCTGTGACAACAACACAAAAAGGCTGTGAGCGCTTTACTGGAATTTACCGTTTATATGATTAAGATTTATAATTAAATTTGGCAAAACCATGAGTACAAAACTAGCGTTAAGTGAAGAAAGATTAAAAATATTATCTGAATGTATGCAGAATTATGATGTGGGTGCTGATACAGATGAATGGCCTAACAATATTATTTCGCGCTTTACTAGCGTTTATAATGATGGTTCTATCTCAAAGCACAATATCCCATTGCAGCATGAAATTGATCCCGATGAATTAAAAATTTGTCAAAAACTACGCGCTGAAATCGCCAATATCATGACAAATGTTGAAGTTGGTATGGGTTCAAACTCGGGTGATTATTTTCAAGATTTTTATATCATGCATTCACAAAACTCAGCTAGCCAAAAAATTACGCCTCAGCTGATTCAACAATACTTTGCCAATACTATTTTTCCTTTGGCGAACATTACGACTGAACCGCTTACAACAAATACACAGTGGTGGAAAGAAGTTGAACAAGATGGTGAAGAATCTCCAGCAGAATATTTTCAACCTTGGCACAAGATGATAAATTGGTTTGCAGCACAACACGATTTTATCGACTGTGCATTTGTTCGGATTGGAGACTCAGCACTTTTAGAACAAATCGATTCTGATGATTACCCGAAAGGAACAATCATTACAGGTTGTGTCTTGCCTCGACTTGCATTGGGCTTAACCCAGAATAGCAATTTGGTTGGAATCTTTGGATATGTTGTACACAGTTAAGATCTAACTAGCTTAATTAAAATATAAATAAAATAGGGAATAACAATGACTCAACTTTTAATTTTAGACCAAGTCTCACAACACCTTGATCAAACCTCTTTTGGTGGTCTTCCTGTTAAAACAATTGGCTTACAGGTTGAATGGCCTTGCTGCACAAATTGTGATGGTGCAATGCAATACCTTGGCAAAGTAAAAACTGATCTCGGTTTAGAATTGATCTTTATGTGTAGCCAAGATCCGGGGATGTGTGATGACTGGGATGCAGATGGTGGTGGTAATAAAGTGATTGTCATTACAGAGATTCATGCTCTTGAAAAATTCCAACCTTTAGAACCTGAAAATACCTTACGTGAAACGGAATATGGCGCCAAGATTTTCCAAGATTCGCAAGAAGAATATTCACAATCACGTGAACTTTGGCAAGGACCCAAGAGAGAAATTTTAGGTCAGCTTTCTGGCTCAGCTGAGTGGCTGCAAAATGATGAAACACCTGAATGTGATTGCTGCCAAAAGCCTATGCGCTTTGTTGCTCAACTAGAGACCGGACCTGATCATAGAACTGAGATGAATTTTGGTGGAGGAGGTTCCGCCTACCTATTTGATTGCCCTCAGGGTAAAACTGCTAAATTTCTATGGCAATGCTAGCCTCTACCATGGATATATCGAATGGATAAAAAAGTCATTTCCAAACTATTACAAAGCCAGTTTTATCCCATTTTAAAAGCACAGGGCTTTATAAAAAAAGGCGATGTATTTAGACAGGTTGAGGGGGAAGTTATTCGAATCGTCGATATACAACACTCCATTAAAAGACATTGTTTTCAAGTTAATCTCTGTATTCACCTCATCACATTAGGTGAATATGTTATGCGATGTACAGGTAACGCTTTAGATATTGAAAAAATGCGTGATTTCGATTGTGCATGGCGTAGTTCGATCCTGCCTTATTTGATCAATGATCATGACAACGACTGGTCATATACCTCAAATGAACAAGATGCCAACGAAATGGTGCAATTTCTAATATCTGAGTGGAATCGTCAAAGCCAAAATTTCTTTAATCAATTAGCACATTGGCCTGAAGATTTTCTCAAGAAAGCGCATCAGGCCTGTATAAATCCCTTACATCCCGCACACATGTGTACCCTCTGCTATGTGGCTGCTGCAGCTGGTGATTTACAATTGGTCAAGAGGCTCGCTGAGATTGCAATTGATGCTGTTCCTGAACGAGCCACCTCATTAAAAGAACGATTAGCATCATTTATCCAAAATCCAAGTTTAGCGATTCCGCAAATTATCGATTAATGACGAAATGAAGCAGTCAAATGCGCTATTCACCAAATTGAAATATTTGTTATATTTTCTAACAACTTTCACGATCCGATTTAAAGTTTTACGCTTTATTTCCTGACTTAATTAACTTATAAATAACTATATATAAATAGTCTGATGACATATTTGTTGTAAATACCGAACACCAAACAATAGAGGATCAAAGGTGTTGCTATGGATTTGAACATGTATCTCACCAATAAATTTAAGAATTTTAATGAGTTTCTAGAAACGCATTGGCATGACTACCCCAAGAAATACAAAGAAATCCAAACCCTGCTGTTTTTTCAAGCTTATACCACTAAGCCACTTTCTGAGAAATTTGAAATCAATATTGATCAGGCCTTAAAGTATCCAACCTTAAGATATTATTTCCAACAGATTGAAAAATATATCCATATACCGCCCAAGCAACTGTTTCCTAACTCATTTCATCGCCCTTATGAACATATTTTAAATGAGTTTAAATATTTAAGCTTTTACCAAGAAGCTTTTGAATTTCACAAAAATTTAGAAAAAATTAGAAATACTTTTAATAAAATTTCCATTCCAATTGCCAGTCATGCTATTTACACAGAAATTTTACAATATCTCAATTTGAGCTTTGAATACCTTGCTGATCCAAACTTAACAAACGATCTAAAGATTAAATTAATTTACCAATGGCAAGATATTCATAATTTAGAAACTGTTGCCGCATATAAATCATTAGAGAAAATTAAAACCACACTCAATCATTATCGGCAAAATTCCTGTTCAGAGTACTATTTTAATTTAATTCAACTGGGTGAAAATCAACGGATTGAATTTAAAGAACGTACCACAGACCTATTAACCAACCGCAAATCAGATAAATGGGTCAAAGCCTGCTTTGCATTTATGAATACCCGCAATGGCTATGTCTTTATAGGTATTGCTGATGATTTAACCATTGTAGGGATTGAAAATGAACTTGCGGAACACTTTAATAATTCACTCGACTTAATGAAGCGGAGTTTGATTGATAAACTGGCACACGAAAGTAACAAAATTTCAAATATTTATACCACACTAGAAGAAATACAGATTCAAGGAAAAACCATATTGGTCTTTAAATGTAATAAATCGGACCGTCCGTTGTATTACAAAGGCGAATTGTTTATGCGTACCAATGGACAAACAACACGCGTTCCACCTGAACTGATTGAAAGTTTTCGTGTAGAATTTTATTGTTAGCATTCAATACTTAAAAATCTTTACCTAGAAGAATCAAAAATATGGATTATCCTCAGTTTAAATATCATCCCAACGCATACACACTTGATCTGTTTAAAAAAGAAGACGGTATTTGTTCGATTTGCAATCAACAACGTGATTTAAAGTACGTAAGTTCTTTTTATAGTGTAGATGAACCCGAGTATATCTGTCCGTGGTGTATTGCCAATGGTGCAGCAGCGCAAAAATACGATGGAGAATACAATGACTATTGTGGCATTGAAGGTATTTCTTCAAACCCAAATGTTCCATCCGAAAAAATCAACCCTGAATTTTTAGATGAAATCTGCTTCAAAACGCCAAGTTATCATAGTTGGCAACAAGAAGTTTGGCTCGTGCATTGCAATGAACCATGTCAGTTTATCGCTTATGCGGATAGTGAAAGGCTTAAACCAATTTGGGATGAGGTTAAAGCCGATATCGAAGAAAATGGTTATCCAGTAGAGCTTATCCAAGATCACCTCAGTATCGACGGTGATTTAACAGGCTATCTGTTTCAATGCATTCATTGCCAACAACATCGCTTACATATAGATTGTAGTTAAATACATAATTAAACCTTATAAGTTAAAGCTTATAGCTTTGGCTAAGTAACTGGCTTAAATGCTGTTTAATGCCCTGCCATTTATCTTTGATTATGCTGTATATAACAGTATCTCGAACAGTTCCATCTTTTCGTAGCTCATCTTGATGTTGCACATCATCATAATGCGCACCTAGACGCTCAATGGCGCCTTGACTTTTAACATTGCGAATATCCGTCCTTAATACAACCGAGTTGGCTGGTAGTTTTTCAAATGCTTACTAAAGTAATAATAACTTACAACGGGTATTGATATGACTGCACTGTGCTGATTCTGCATACCATATATAGCCAATCTGACCACGGCGCACCTCCCAAATCAAATCGCGAAAACTGGTGGTTCTTACAATACGACCATTCCGCTGATTTAAAACAACAAAAGGTACGTGTATTCCCAAAGATTTTTGTTCAAGTGCCTTGGCAATATAATCCTTGATCTGAGAATAATGTGGAACTAATGTATATTCTAATTCCCACAATCGGCCATCTTTACATACCTCAATTAAAGCATTTTCATGTTCTATTTGTAGTGGTGAAAGCTGCACTTGATGGGTTTGTAATGATGTATGCGTTGAAAAGATATCTTGATTCATAGCAATTACACCATTGTAAAGAATGCTCCTCCATTGTCCGCTATGTTTGAAAGTTTTATGATCAAAATATGAAATCACCATGACGATCTTTCAAATGATTTCAAGGGCATTTGCATGCCCTTGAATCGAATAAAATTCAATAAAATAGTTATTTTTTATAGTGTGCCAACATGTCTTGTAAATGTGCTTTTACATTGTTCCACTCACCTTGAGCAATACTGTACAACACTGTATCTCGAATCGTGCCATCTTTACGCATTTGATCGCCCCGAATAATGCCATCTTTTTTAGCACCTAAACGTTCAATGGCTTTTTGGCTTTTAAAATTAAATTGGTCAGTCCGCAACGCCACGGTATTGGCTTGAAGTTGTTCAAAAGCGAAACCTAATAGTAATAGTTTACAAGTTGTATTGACATGAGTCCTCTGTACAGATTGTGCATACCATGTATAGCCGATTTCAAAACGTTTTACGTTTAATAAAATATCGTGATAACTAGTCGTTCCCAAGACTTTCCCTGAGCTTTGCTCTATGACAACAAAGGGATAACGACTACCTTGTGCTTTTTGTATTAATGCTTTTTCAATATAATTTTTAACTTCTGTGTAATGTGGTGTTGAGGTAATTCGTAGATTCCACAATTCACCATCACGACACGCTTCAGCAAGTCCTTGCTCATGTTCAAGAGATAATGGTACTAAGCGAATATTATTTAGTTGTAAATCTAAATGAATAAATAATTGTTCAAATGCATCCATCTCATATCCACCAATTTAATCAATAAAGTTACCGTTTAATTTTATTGTAAAGTGATCAACATCAATATATATCACACTTTAATTTTACATCTGATAATGGTTTTATATTCTTAATAAAAGCACTCCCAGATGATGAACTGCTTAAATCATTTCTAGAAACGAAAACATCATCAAGAAAAATCTCTGCCTGAGCTTGATAAAAGCATCCATGTTTTAACGGAACACTGGGTAATTTTAATAATTTAACGTATTTTTTTGACTCATCATCAACTAAAAAACGTGTATGACCTAAATATGTTCCTTGAGTATCTTGATCTAAAAATTGAATTTTTAAATTATTCTCACCATAATCTGCATCATATCCATATAAATACTCAACAACTAAAGGAGATATTGCTTTATAGGTATAAGTCGTCATGGAAGGATTATCGCGATCTCCTTTTTCTTGTTCAGTCTTCACCAATGTTAAATTAGCTGCAAAAACATCTATCATGATAAATGTACCCAGTATTATGAATAGTATTCTTATCATTTTAATCTTTCATTCTCTTAAATCATTATATTGCCAAGGCTAAACATACCACTCCAGCCAAACCTAAAACCAGTCCTAGAGCTGTAATCACTTTAAGCTTTTCTTTAAAAATTAACAGCCCTGCAATTACTCCAAATAACACCACAAGGATATTCATCCCTGCAAAAACAATCGCTGGAGAATCTTTTAATAAAATATGCGCTTTGACATATAAAGCAATATTGGCAAAATTTAAAATCCCCAACGCCAAACCAGCAAAAAAGTTCTGAAGCTTCCACTGAGTTTTTCGAATCAGTAAATAACCTACAGATAATAGGAATGAACAGATAAACATCAAGGTTAATGTAACAGGAAACTGTAAACCAAGGCTGGTTGTATATTTTAATAAAACATCAACCAAAGCATAACCCACCCAAACACTGAGTAAAGAAAGGATACCTTTCTGATTGAGTAATGAATTTGATGGACTCGACTGAGAAAGTACAATACATAAAACTGCCACGATACCCAAACCGATACCAAGCATTTTTAATTGGTTAAATTGTTCTTGGAATAAAAAATATGCAGCCAATAATGATAAAACCACAGATAATCGCTGTGCAATTTCAGTTTTTAAAATTCCTGCACTATGTAATGATTTTGCTAAGCATAAAAAAATACTGGGTAATACAACACCTAAACCAAGAATCAACCACCACGGTGTATTTGAGATTGAAATATGAGCCAAATCAGGCTTAAACCAAATATAGCTCAATACACTGGCGATTGCATAATTCCAAGCAATCATTTGCAATGCATCAAAACCTTTTTGTTTGGCCCATTTTAAAAGCATTGAAACCAGCACACTACAAAGTGCTGCTAAAAATATGAGTTCCATAATTTACTTCTTATCTCACCAATCATTGCAAAATTTATGCGAAACCGAGTTCCTATGATTCAAGAAAAAGCCCACTAGCATGAGTGGGCTTTTGGGTGATCAACAACCATCAAAGATTATTTATAACGATCAACCATTTTTTCTAAAGAAATTGGGCGAATCTTGTCTGCATTACCCGCAGTACCAAATGCTGTATAACGATCTACACAGATTTGTTTCATTGCTTCAACCGTTTCACCGAAGAATTTACGTGGGTCGAATTCACTTGGTTTTTCAGCCATCATACGGCGCATTGCACCTGTAGATGCTAAACGTAAATCTGTATCAATATTGATTTTACGTACACCATGCTTAATTGCTTCAACCAACTGTTCAACTGGAACACCATAAGTCTCTTTGATGTCACCACCATATTGGTTAATGATCGCTAACCATTCTTGTGGTACTGAGCTTGAACCATGCATAACAAGGTGAGTATTTGGAAGCGCCGCATGAATTTCTTTAATACGGTCAATTGCCAAAATATCGCCTGTAGGTGGACGAGTAAACTTGTACGCACCATGAGAAGTACCGACTGCAATTGCTAAAGCATCTACATTGGTATCTGCAACGAATTGACGAGCTTCTTCAACAGAAGTGAGAAGTTGAGAATGATCAAGTACACCTTCTGCACCAACACCATCTTCTTCACCAGCCAAACCTGTTTCAAGACTACCCAAACAGCCAATTTCGCCTTCTACAGAAACACCACATGCATGTGCCATTTCAACAGTACGACGTGTTACATCAACGTTATACTCATAAGACGTTGGTGTTTTACCGTCTGCACCTAAAGAACCATCCATCATTACAGATGAAAATCCAAGCTGGATCGAACGTTGACAAACATCTGGGCTTGTACCGTGGTCTTGATGCATTACCACTGGAATATGTGGCCATTCTTCAATTGCAGCTAAAATTAAATGACGTAAAAATGGAGCACCTGCATATTTTCGTGCACCAGCAGAAGCTTGCACAATTACAGGTGAATTTGTTGCGTCAGCGGCTAACATAATTGCGCGCATTTGTTCTAAGTTGTTCACATTAAACGCTGGAACGCCGTAACTATGTTCACCGGCATGATCCAAGAGTTGGCGCAATGAGATAAGAGCCATAATATCCTCCCAAGTAATGCCCCATATTCTACATGTTGCTTTATTTCAATTCAGCAACAATATTGACTATTTCATAAAAAATCCCCGCGTTTGCGGGGACTTTTAACAAATAACAACATTTAGAAAGATTATTGAGCTTTAGGTGCTTCTTCTTCAGTCGCTGGTGTAGCTGCATCTGCTGGAGCATTTGCTTTTTCAGCAGCTACATCTGTATTTTTTTCATCCAAAACAGGCTGATCAAGCGCATCAATCACAGCTTGTTGTTCTGCAGATGTATTTGCTGATTCTGCTGAAGCAGCTTCAGAAGAAGATGTTTGTTCTGAGGCTGGTGCTTTTTCTTGTTTAGAACATGCAGTAAATGCCAAAGGAGCAATAAGAAGTGCTGCAAGTGTAAATTTAAATTTCATCACATTTCCCAGTGTTGGTGATTGGATTTGATCTAGTTTATTGCAGTTATATTTCATTTTTATTACTTTAAAATGAATCTCTCAGATAAAAAAGGCTGACACGAGGTCAGCCTTTCATATAAACGTCATAATTAAAATAATTTTTCAATTAAGCACGTTCAAGCAATACCGCTACAGCTGGAAGTGTCTTGCCCTCAACAAATTCAAGGAATGCACCACCACCAGTTGAAATATAACCAATTTTGTCTGCAACATGGTATTTATCAATTGCAGCCAAAGTATCACCACCACCAGCAATAGAGAATCCTTCAGATTCAGCAATCGCTAAAGAAAGTGTTTTTGTACCTTCGCCAAATTGATCCACTTCAAACACACCAACTGGACCATTCCAAAGAATCGTTTTAGACGTTTTTAAGATTTCAGCAAAAGCTTTCGCCGTTTCAGGACCGACATCCAAAATCATGTCATTGTCTGCAACATCTTCAACTTTTTTTACTGTTGCTTTAGCATTTGCTAATGAACCTAAGAAATCTGCAAAATCGATTGCAGAAGCATCTGCTACAACAACATCTGTTGGAAGTGGAACAGATACTTTTGCTGCAATCGCTTTAGCTGTATCAATCAAATCATTTTCACACAAGGATTTACCGACATTGAAACCAGCTGCGGCTAAGAATGTATTGGCGATACCACCACCAACGATCAATTGATCACAAATATCAGAAAGTGAAGTTAAAACATCAAGCTTAGTAGAAACTTTAGAACCAGCAACAATTGCGACCATTGGTTTTTCTGGTGTTTGCAGCGCACGACCTAAAGCATCTAATTCAGCTGCAAGCAAAGGGCCCGCTGCTGCGACTTTTGCTAAACGTGCTACGCCTTCAGTTGATGCTTCTGCACGATGCGCTGTACCAAATGCATCCATCACAAAAACATCACAAAGTGCTGCATATTTTGCTGAAAGTTCAGCATTATTTTTCTTTTCACCCACATTGAAACGACAGTTTTCAAGTAATACAACTTGGCCTGCTGCAACTTCAACCCCATCTAAATAATCTGTGAATAATTTAACGTCTTGACCAAGTGCCTCAGTTAAATAAGCAGCAACAGGAGCTAATGATTGTTCCGCTTTTGGTTCACCTTCAACGGGACGACCAAGATGAGAATACACCATGACCGCAGCACCCTTCTCAAGTGCCAATTTAATTGTCGGTAATGCAGCACGTAAACGTGCATCACTTGTAATCACACCATTTTTAACAGGTACGTTTAAGTCTTCACGAATAAGTACACGCTTGCCTGCTAAATCGAGGTCAGTCATACGCTGAAAATTCATGTATAGCTCTCTTATAGATATTAAAAATCGCGTTGATTCTAAATGATTACACAAAAAAAGGTTAGATACTTTTGTAGAAAAGCTGTAGAAAAGTTGAGATTTGATTATTATAGGGCGAACTTTTAAATTCTATACGCTTATGTCTTTTCATCCCGATCCTAAAATCAATGGTTTAAATGTCTTAGGTGAACCTTTAGCAAGTTGTTGTTTTTCTCCAATCACAGGTTATTTTCGTAACGGTTTCTGTCATACAGCAACAACCGACCTTGGTCAGCACACTGTATGCGCTGAAATGACTTCAGAATTTTTAAATTTTTCACAAAAAGTAGGAAATGACTTAATTACACCACTGCCAGAACACGGCTTTCCGGGACTACAACCTGGTGATTTTTGGTGTTTATGTGTGACGCGTTGGGTTGAGGCCTATCAAAATGACATGGCACCTCGTGTAAAACTACAAGCCTGTCATCAAGCAGTTTTGGCGTATGTTCCCTTAGATCTCTTGATGGAATATGCAGTATAACTAGGCATGAATTATTCAAAGATGAATCACCATGAAATTATTTTGGCTTCATCGAGCCAAACCCGTAAAGATTTAATGAATCGTTTACGCTTAGACTATCATTGTATTTCACCTGAAATCGATGAATCACCACGGGGTGAATCTCATGCCGATGATTTGGCTAAACGCTTGGCTTTTGAAAAAGCTCAAGTCATTGTACAAGACCATCCAAATGCCATTGTGATTGGGTCAGATCAGGTGGCTTGGCGTGAACATGCACCACAAGATTTTATTGGTAAACCTTTATCTGTAGAAAAAGCCATTCAACAGCTACAAGCCAATTCAGGCAAAAATGTCTTTTTTAGTACTGCCTTAAGTGTGCAACATTTAGCTTCTGGTTTTGAACAAACCTTGGTCGAGCATTATCATGTTAAATTTCGTGACTTAACTTTGGCTGAAATTGAGCGTTATATCGAAATTGATCAACCTCTGCATTGTGCGGGTAGCTTTAAGTGTGAAAGTCTTGGTATTGGTTTATTTGAGCAAATGATTGGGCAAGACCAAACCACTTTGATGGGTATGCCAATGATTCAGTTATGTGGAATTTTAAGGAAGTTGGGAATCCCGCTACCTTAATTTCCACACTGTATAATAAGCTCGATCTTATTATAAATTTCCATAATTACATGGGATTTGTGTTATTTGCTCATGCATTAAAAAGGATGAAGACTTTTTGAGTTAATCCCATAAATCCTGATAATGCGTTGCAAATAACATCAACCCTTCTTTAATCTTAGCCTTAGATTCTGTTTAGCAGTCCCCAATCAAGACCAACTCAAAAGCAAGAATCATCTTGTTTAAATACTCTAACCCAATTTGATTTAATTGCGCCTCACTAAAATCATTCACTTGCGCTTCATTCACCACCCAAGTTGGAATAGAAATATTTTTGCCCTAGATAATCAATTATCGATACGAACGCAATACTAAAAGTGTTTTGTCTGCAATTTCTTTTTTTGGATCAGAATAATACGAAATAGGAAAAAATCTATATTCCTCAACCCAATTGAAAATGCTTTCTTTTAAATTAGGCAAATCTCGGATATATTATAAGATATTTTTTAAAATCATGAATTTACAACTCCTTTAATTTTTCAAAAAGCAGGGCTGTTTTTATATAAATATATTTTGAATAAATTTACAAATACTTGCACCACCTGTCATCTCATAAGACAATAGCCGTATTATAGATTCAAATTTGCTTAGGCTATTTTCATGTCCCTACCTTTAGATATTCTTGGCGGAATTACTGCTGAACAATTCCTCTCAGAATACTGGCAAAAAAAACCATTATTGGTTCGTAACGCTTTACCTGAAATTGCCAATATCCTTGTTCCAGACGATGTCATGGAGCTTGCTCTGGATGAAAACATCACAGCACGCCTAATTAAGCAAAAAGACAAAGATCCAAATCAATGGTCAGTAAAATCATCACCACTCATCAAAGGTGATTTTCAGAAAATGCCAAAGCTTTGGACTTTATTGATTCAAGCTGTAGATCATTATTCATTTGATTTAGCTGAACTTTGGAAGAAATTTCCTTTTATTCCACAGTGGCGTCGTGATGACATTATGGTCTCTTATGCTGCTAAAGGTGGCTCTGTAGGTCAGCATTTTGACTTTTATGATGTATTTCTTGTACAAGGATATGGACATCGTCGTTGGCAACTTGGACAAATGTGTGATGCTGAATCTGAGTTTGTCGAAGGACAGCCGTTAAAGCTACTTCCAGAAATGGAGATCCATTTTGATGAAGTTTTAGCGCCAGGCGATTTACTTTATGTTCCACCAGGATTGTCGCATTACGGAGTAGCAGAAGACGATTGCCTAACCTACTCTTTTGGTTTCCGTATGCCAAATATTGCCGACATGATGGATCGTGTCAGCGATAAATTTATCGAAGATCAACAACTACGCAATCCGCTTCTCGACATATTGCGAAATAAACAAACCCCGATTGGGCAAGTAACACAAGCTGAACTCGATTATTTAAAAGCTGAATTGTTGGCGAAATTAAATAATTCTAAAGTGTTAGAAGATGCCATTATGAGTTTAATGGCTGAAGCAAAGTACCCTGAAAATATTCCAGATGCTGAAGCGATTGGCACTGGCGATATAGCAGAAGTTCTTGAACAAGGCTATTTACTACAAATTGAGCCAGCCTCTCGATTAATTTATCTTGAACAGGATCGTGAATTATTATTCTGGGCAAATGGTGAATCGATCTGTATTTCTGAACAATTTGCACCACATTTAAAGCAGATTGCAGATGGACAAAGTGTCAAACTCAATCATGAATTGTCTGATGATGAAATATTAGAAGACATTGCTGGATTGTTGAATGAATCTATCTTGATGCTTGTTCCCACTGACGAATAAAATTCGCAATCTAACAGAATAACACTCAAATAAAGCCTGAAAATTCAGGCTTTATTTCTATCAATTTATTTTCAGCATAATTTTAAGAAATAATTCCTTCACCCTTGCTCAGGCTGATATTTGAGTGAGCTTGAGGACTTAACCGAAGTATTGAGTTTAAGTCACTTCAGTTCTGCTAAAGTATAAATTTTCATAGGCATTAGAAAAGTAAACACTTCATCCCACTAGAGATGAAGACTTTGCTGTGACTTTATTGTCCTTTTATCAGACTGTTTTATACTCATAGTTTTCGATAAACTCCGAAATCTATTATCAATATTTTTTGTCGTTCAAGTTTTTCAAAAAAGTCTAAAGTACTACTAAAGGGATTAACGAAGTATTTTGTTAAGTGATTGAATTCAACTGTTGTCTTAAGAAAATTATAAAAAAAATATGGATCAAGATTACCAATACTTTCTTTGTTTCCAAGCGAAACTTCAAGAATTTGCCCTGTTATTAAATTCTCAAACATACAATGCTCTCCATGCACAAAAAAAGACCAATCTCCCGATAGCGTTTTTTGTCCATTTAAAAAATCAGCATCTTGTATTTCGTAATAGTGTCCCGCGTTAATTTTTACTTTTTCAGGTTGGTCTGTTTCTGTAATTAATTTATCAATAAGCACTTCAGCAATGGCTTTATAGTTGTCTATTGCTGTTAATAATTCCTGTTCCACATCAGAAGTAAGGTTGATCATATAATTACTGTCAAAATTTCAAAGCTAAATAATTAAAACTTATCCAATAAAGCCTGAAAATTCAGGCTTTATTTCTATCAATTTACTTTCAGCATAATTTTAAGAAATAATTTCTTCACCCTTGCTCAGGCTGATATTTGAGTGAGCTTGAGAACTTAGCTGATGTTTTAACGTCTCATTTTCCTGCTTTAGATTTTTAATTTTAAAAAACTGGAAGAACAGCCCGATATACGCAATGATAACGATCACAGAAACATAAATGGCTAAAAAACTGATACTAGGGTTTAACAATTTTGTCAGAAACTCTTCAAACATTTTCGATTCCTTTTTGTTTTCATCGCATATTGAATAAATATTTCAGTTAAATTAACTCATATTGTTTAGAAAATAAATATTTCAATTATTAATCTAGAACCATTCTCAAGTCTAACAAATCATTACTTGAGCTTTTTCATCAATTTGGGCAATTTAGCGCTATATAAAGAATGAGATATTCACTTCATGGCAAGTCCTGCTCAAGCAATTCGACATCAACTTCTCAATACTTTTTTCTCCCGTTATTCTGTTTGGTTCCTATGTATATTTATATCTTTATATTTGACTTGGATTATTTTCTTTAACGAAGGTCATTATATTTATTACTTTTTTTCAGATACTGTACTGAATTTAGCTTGGATTATTTCATCCATACTGGCCGCAATTGGCTTTGCCGATATCATCCAAACACAACATTCTATTTTAAGAAATTACCCTTTAATGGGACATTTTCGATTTTTCTTTGAAGATATACGTCCTGAAATTCGTCAATATTTCATTGAATCTGATGATGATGCCTTACCTTTTTCACGTGCACAAAGAAGTTTAGTTTACCAACGTGCTAAAAATGAAAATGCAGATAAGCCTTTTGGTTCAATTATTGATGTCTATCAAGATGACTATCGTTTTTTAACCCATTCGATGACACCCAAAACACCTGCTGATTTTAATACATTTAGAATTAGTATTGGTAATGATCAATGCTCACAGCCTTATAGTGCTTCGATTATGAATATCTCAGCGATGAGTTTTGGTAGTTTGAGTGCAAATGCTATTCTTGCTTTAAATACTGGTGCAAAAAAAGGTAACTTTTATCATGATACAGGTGAAGGGAGCTTAAGCCCTTATCATCTGGAACCAGGTGGTGATATTGTTTGGGAAATTGCTAGTGGCTATTTTGGATGCCGTACTCTAGATGGTAAGTTTGATCCTGAAAAATTTAAACAACAAGCAGCTCTGCCACAGATCAAAATGATCGAAATCAAACTGTCACAAGGAGCAAAACCAGGGCACGGTGGTATCCTTCCCAAAGATAAAATCACCAAAGAAATTGCCGAAATACGCGGTGTTTCTATGGACGTGGATTGTATTTCTCCAGCGACACATTCTGCTTTTAGCAATCCTATTGAAATGATGCACTTTATTCAGCAATTACGTGAGCTATCCAACGGCAAACCAGTTGGTTTTAAATTGTGTATTGGGCAGCCTTGGCAATTTATGAGTATTGTAAAAGCTATGCTACTGACTAAAATCATTCCAGATTTTATCGTGGTTGATGGTTCCGAAGGCGGTACAGGTGCTGCCCCTATTGAACTGATAGATCATATGGGTACGCCTTTACGTGAAGGCTTGCTTTTTGTAAACAATACCTTGATTGGCGCAGGTCTACGTTCTCAAATCAAGATTGGTGCAAGTGGTAAGATTATTAGTGCCTTTGATATTGCCAGTACTATGGCTATGGGTGCCGACTGGGTCAATTCCGCACGTGGCTTTATGTTTGCAGTGGGTTGTATCCAAGCACAAAGTTGTCATACCAACCAATGTCCTGTTGGCGTTGCAACGCAGAACAAAGAACGTCAAAAAGCACTTGATGTGCCATCTAAAGCAGACCGAGTGTTTAGTTTCCAAAAAAATACCTTAAAAGCGCTCGCGGAAATGATTGCTGCAGCTGGTTTACAACATCCTGCTGAGATTAAAGCACATCATTTAGCACAACGAGTCAATGACCGTGAAATCAAGAACTATGCTCAATTGCACTTTTGGATGAAAGACGGCGAATTGCTCAGTTGTGAAAATAAAGATGAAGAAAACTTCTATTTTAGAATGTGGAATTTAGCAACTGCTGAACATTTTTAATTATTCGTAAGCGAAGTTTAATTAAGGAGATCAATACGATCTCCTTTTGTTATATCTAGTATTTATGGAATTAAAAGAAGCCTAATCATGTGCTTTTTTATTCTTCAGTATTTTATTTAAGTTTGTATTGTCATTTATTTTTACTCAAACACCATTTTAATCTAAACAATATTTAAGCAAGATACATTAAAACATATTAAGAATATTTGCGGATGAAATTTCTACAACATATAATCACCACCACTATCCTTACAACGTCATTACATTGTTATGCAACTGTCGGTGGTGGACAAACAATAGAAGTATTAGGTTATGAAGTAAAACAACAAAAACTTTATCTGTTACGACATTATGAAGATGGGCGTGGACGCTTGCCGCAGTTATATTATTATCAGCTCAACAGCAAAATACCAGATCATCTGATCGAAGTGCGATCCTTATATATCAATCCCAAAACGCATAAAATTGACTATGATCAAGATGGTATCCAGTTTGAAAAAGATCTAAACAAAATTAAAAAGCGTTTAATACCTTTACTCGCAGGAAATGCCAATAAAGCAAAAATTCAAATGGTGAAAAATCAAACTCATTACATTCCTGCTTGGCATGATCCATCCCAAAAGGTTCCTCAATATAAAACCATATACAAAGTTACAACAGCTTCTTTAAAAAGTAAAAATGAACAAGCTGTGCAATATGCTAAAACAATAAAAATCACTCAGAATTACGTCGTGCCACATCAGAATAAGATGTTAGTTATTGTCAAATACTTCGGAATCCCTGAGGAAACGGGTTATGATATTGAAGATGCTGTTTTGCTCTTACCAATAAAATAATGAGGATAAATCGTGTTAAAAATAATCACATCGACGCTCTTATTCAGTTTTAGCTCTCTCGCTTTTGCAAAAAGTTATAGCAATATTTCACTTGAAGTCCTCGGCTATGATTCAAATAAAAAAGCGGTTTTAATTCTTGAAAATTCAGCAAGCTATGAGATTCCAAGAGTTTATCGCTATTCACTGAGTGAAAAACGCTATGATCTTCTCAAATACGATGAAAATTTTACAGGTATTACAGATCAACAAGCCTTCCAGCAAAAACTTTTAAACATAAAGACTCAGCTTAAACCACTTAAAAATATCGTGCTTCAAGACGTTAATGTTAATCTACTCGAACAAAGATCTTCTGATACTCAAAGCTCTGCCCCATTTAAAACAATTTATGGCTCGATATTTACAATATCCACTCCGCAATATCAAAGTCTTCAACAGAATTTAACCAGTTACAGTCCAGAGATTAAACTTAAACAGGCTTTTGAACTGCCAAAAAACAAAGGGGTGCTGATTACCTTTGAATCACTCAGCTTACCTTTTGATGAAGGATATAGCCGTGAAGAAGCTGTGGTTTTATTTCCTGCGGGTCAGCCTCCCAAGTAAAAAAAGCCTCTTAGGAGGCTTTTTTTACTGCTTTTATCAATCTTGATCAACTTATTACGCCGCAGAACGCTCAGTGATCGGTACAACTTTGCGGAGTTCAGGACCAGTATAATCCGCGCTTGGACGAATAATACGATTGTCAGCACGTTGTTCCATTACATGCGCAGCCCATCCTGTAACACGAGACATCACAAAAATTGGTGTGAATAGTTTTGTTGCAATATCCATGAAATGATATGCAGATGCGTGGAAGAAATCCGCATTACAGAACAACTTCTTCTCACGCCACATCACTTCTTCACAGCGTACTGAAACTGGGTAAAGCACTGTATCACCAACATCATTTGCTAAACGCTCAGCCCAAATTTTGATGATGCCATTACGCGGGTCATTGTCTTTATAAATCGCATGACCAAAGCCCATGATCTTTTCTTTACGCTCAAGTTTACCCAACATTTCACGTTCAGCTTGTTCTGGAGATGTCCAGTTTTCAATCATTTCCATCGCAGCTTCATTTGCACCACCATGCAATGGTCCACGCAATGAACCAATTGCGCCAGTAATACACGAATGCATATCAGACAATGTTGAAGCACAAACACGCGCAGTAAATGTTGAAGCGTTAAACTCATGCTCAGCATAAAGAATTAACGAAACATTCATTACTTGTTCATGTAATTCATTTGGCTTTTCACCACGCAGTAAATGCAAGAATTGTGCACCGATTGAATCGTCATCAGTATTTTCTTCAATACGTACACCATCATGACTAAAACGGTACCAATAACAAATGATCGCTGGCAAAGTTGCCAGAATACGATCTGCCACATCTTGCTGTTGATCAAATGATTTTTCAGTTTCCAGATTACCTAACATTGAAACACCTGTACGCATCACATCCATTGGGTGTGAATCAGCAGGTATACGCTCCAACACTTCTTTTAAAGCTAGTGGTAACTGGCGAAGTGATTTTAATTTGGCTTTATATGTCGCCAACTGTTCTGCTGTAGGCAATTCACCAAAGAAAATAAGATATGCAACTTCTTCAAATTGGCAATTTTCCGCAAGGTCTTGCACATCATAACCACGATAAGTTAAGCCTGCGCCACTCTTACCTACTGTAGAAAGTGCTGTTTTACCTGCAACTTGACCGCGCAATCCTGCGCCTGTAAGTACTTTTCCTTCAGCCATTTTATTATTTCTCCTGGGTGAACAGTTTATCTAGAGTGTTTTCGAAAGTGTGATAATCAAGGAATTCGTAAAGTTCTTTTCGTTGTTGCATGCTATCCAGTACATTGACTTGTGTACCATTTTCACGAATTGAACGGAAGACTTCTAGGGCAGCCTTTTGCATTGCACGTGTTGCAGACAGTGGATACAACACCATGCTAATGCCCTGTTCAGCTAACTCTTGAGTGGTGTAATAAGGTGTATCACCAAACTCTGTAATATTTGCAAGAACAGGAACACCTACTGCATCACAGACTGTTTTATACATGGTAATGTCCGTCATTGCTTCAGCAAAGATCGCATCTGCGCCAGCCTCGACACATGCACAAGCACGATCAATCACGGCTTGCAACCCTTCTTTTTGCAATGCATCTGTACGTGCCATCACGACAAAGTTGGAGTCTGTTTTTGCATCAACTGCTGCTTTAATGCGGTCAACCATTTCTTGTTGAGAAACAATTTCTTTATTTGGACGATGACCACAACGCTTTTGTGCAACTTGGTCCTCAATATGGACAGCTGCCGCACCAGCACTAATCATTTGTTTAATTGTACGTGCAATATTAAATGCCCCCCCCCAACCTGTATCAATATCAACAAGTAAGGGTGTATCTACACGTTCTGTAATACGACGAACATCTTCCAATACATTGTCTAAGCTGGTCATACCTAAATCAGGTAAACCATAAGAATAGTTTGCCACACCAGCACCAGAAAGATAGATGGCTTTATAACCCACCTGTTTCGCCATCATCGCTGCATAAGCGTTGACTGTACCAATAATTTGTAATGGTTTTTCCACTTCTAGAGCTTGTCTAAATCTTAAGCCTGCAGACGTCTGTTGTGTCATATTCCCTTCCACAGTGGTCACTTGTTTATTGAGTTTTGAGTATAGTCATAATTTATATTTCGCATATGACCATTTAGGTATATTACTCTAAAACTTTAGTCAAAGAAAAATGAATTTTGATTCATTTTTTCATTTTTATACACTTTTTTTAATCATTTTTTCCAATAGCATGTTTGCTAAGAAATTTATTGACATCTTTGATATAATAGTTACAACCCATTTTTCATCAGTAATTTATGAACGAAGATTTAGCACAAGTTGAAGCTACAGGATGTGATTTTCCACAAACTAAACGTGGGCATGAACGTCGCTTGGCATTACTGATTAGTGCAAACGATCTTTTTTTAGAGAACGGTTATGATGCAGTATCTTTAGATGACATCGTGAATCATGCAGGCGGATCAAAAGCCTCGATTTACAAATATTTTGGCAGTAAAGAAGGTCTATTTACAGCGATCTGTGACTATCGTCGTGATTTATTTTTTAAGGATATCTGTATTCCATTTAACCCCGCGTTGAATGAGCTCAGAGCATATTTGATCAATACCTTAATTAACTTTTATAAGCATATGATCATTCCTGAAAATATTGCTTTCATACGCTTGGTTTTAGAGCGCTCCCAAAAGGATCCACAATTAGCTGTCTATATTCATGAGAAGGGACCAAAGCAAGTACAACTTTCTATTGCATGCGCCTTAGAGCGTTGTGTAGAAAATCAAATACTCACTTGCCCAAACCCCTTATTTTCAGCACAATTTTATTTTGGAATACTCAGAAATTTAGAATGGCGGATTTTAATGGGGATTGAAATCAAAGATTCTGATCAAGAAATACTCAACTGCGTAAGTTATTGTGTAGATCGCTTCTTAGAGGGACATCAAAAGGTCTAATTTTTTTGCGTTTTCATATTCATATAGTATATTAGCTGATTCTCCTTTTTATTTTCATCAACCACCAACAATGAATTGTTGGTCAATTTCCCTATTGGTTTTGACTAAACAATTATTGTGGAGTAACCATGGCTCTACGACATTTTCTTACTTTACGTGATTTATCCACTGCTGAACTTAACCGTATCATTGAACGTGCTCAAGAGTTAAAGCGAAAACAACACAACAACGAAGTATTTCAACCCTTTGTTGGAAAAGTCATGGGGATGATTTTTGAAAAGTCGAGTACCCGTACTCGTGTATCTTTCGAAGCTGGTATGAGCCAATTTGGAGGCAGTGCAATTTTCCTTTCATCACGCGACACTCAATTGGGTCGTGGTGAGCCAATTGAAGATTCTGCACGAGTAATATCCAGCATGCTTGATATCGTGATAATTCGTACATTTGGTCATGATATTGTTGAACGTTTTGCTGAATACTCAACAGTCCCTGTTATCAATGCGTTAACTGATGACCACCACCCTTGCCAGCTACTTGCAGATGTACAAACATTTGTTGAACATCGTGGTTCGATCAATGGCAAAACGGTAGCATGGATTGGTGATGGCAATAACATGTGTAATTCATATATTGAAGCTGCGCACATGTGGGGCTTCAAGTTAAAAATTGCTTCACCGAAAGGCTATGAACCAAAACCTGAATTTCTTTCTGAATTTGCACATTGCGTTGAACTTTTTGAATCGGCAGAAGACGCAGCAGTGAATGCAGATTTGATCGTGACTGATGTTTGGGCAAGTATGGGCCAAGAAGAAGAACAAAAAATTCGTGAAAAAGCCTTTTCCGCTTACCAAGTCAATGAAAAACTAATGGATTTAGCACATCCAGATTGTCTATTTATGCATTGTCTACCTGCCCATCGTGGTGAAGAAGTTTCAGAAAATATGCTGGATCACAAAAATGCGGTGGTTTGGGATGAAGCAGAAAACCGCTTACATGCACAAAAAGCCTTGGTTGAATTTTTAATCAATGAAAATTTAAACAAAGACTAAACTATATTCTTTCAATAAAAATAAGCACCGACTATGGTGCTTATTTTTTGTTTCAGTATAATAAAATCCATACTTTTAATATGTGTATAATTCAAATGAAATTTAAAATAATTCCTTTATTCGCAATGTCAGTATACTTACTCATTTCTCAGAATAGTTATGCAACTGAATTAGATGATTATTTGATTCAAAAGAAGTTGATTGGGCAGCATTATAAAATTATAGATCAACAAAATTTAGATGATGTTTTAACTGCGTTAAGTGAAGAAGACTCTCGCGTACTTCCTGTACAAATTGATCAAAACACGGTGATTGAGAAAATTCATATGTATCATGATCATGTTGATTTGCAAGGCTTAATTACATCAGCAGATTTTAACCAATTTTCAAACAGCGTGGGTAAAGAAAAGACCCTGCAACTTTTAATGGAAGGTATGCTTGAAAATTGTCATTTACTTTTTGAAAATGAGTTCCAACGCCAAAATCCCTATTATGTAAAAATAAAACTGATGTCTGAACAGAAAACATATGAGCTCAAACTCAAAAATGAGCAATGCAAATTTTAATTTGTAATAATATTGTCTTGGTACATCGTATCAATTGGCATTTTGTCTAAACAGATTTTATTTTTTTCTACATGATTAAACGATTAAAAAATTAATATTTTTTAATCGTTTAAGTTTAAGACAATTTTCAACATTTTAGCTATCTGTAACAAATTTGTCATGTAGAATACTTACTATGCCCTTCAAGGTCGTTAAGACAGTTTCAAATGACGCAGATCATGCCCGCTTCAAAAAGTTTAACCACGCCTGAATTTCAACATAGCTCAAGCAGCTATATTAATCGTGAAATTTCCTTACTAGAATTTCATAAACGTGTGTTAGCCCAAGCAAAAGATGAAGCTCATCCTTTGCTTGAACGGTTGAATTTTCTCATTATTTTTTCACGTAATTTAGATGAGTTTTTTGAAATTCGTGTCGCTGGATTAATGAAACAACTGGATTTCAAAACCCTTACCACGGCACCGGATGGTATTCCAAACGAAGTGATTCTTGAGCAAATTTCGCATAACGCACATCTTGCGATTCAAGAGCAATACGACACTTTAAATCATGTGTTATTGCCTGCATTAGAAAACTATGGCGTCAAATTCATCCAATATAATGACATTTTAGAAAAACACGCGGAATGGATTAAAAATTACTTTTTTAAGCAAGTACAACCTGTTGTAACACCAATTAGCTTAGATCCTGCTCACCCTTTCCCGCGTTTGGTCAATAAAAGTTTAAACTTTATTGTCACCTTAGAAGGAAAAGATGCTTTTGGTCGTCAAATAGAATTGGCCATTGTACCCGCTCCGCGTTCTTTACCGCGTGTAGTGCGCTTACCGAACGAGCTCACAGACGGTGCAGAACATTACATTTTATTGTCAGCCATTATCCAACAACATATCAGTGATTTATTTCCCGGTATGACAGCAACAGGATGCTACCAATTCCGTGTCACCCGTAATGCTGATTTAACCTTGGCAGAAGATGTCGATGATTTGGCAGTGGCATTGAAAGATGAATTATCTTCACGTCGTTTTGGTCGCGCAGTTCGTTTAGAAATCGCAGATAATTGCCCAAACTCAATTAATGATTATTTATTAGAACAATTTGATTTAGATCCACAACATCTTTATCAAGTAAATGGTCCTGTCAATTTAACGCGACTGATTACCGATTTTGATATTCCAGAATTAAGATTTAAGCCTTATCAAGCTGTTATTCCAAAAGCCCTAAGAAATTCAAATAAAATATTTGAAATATTAAGCAAGCAAGATTTACTCTTACACCATCCATTTGATTCTTTCCAGCCCGTTATCAATCTACTCAAAGAAGCGGCAAAAGACCCCAATGTTTTAGCAATTAAACAAACCTTATATCGTAGTGGCCCAGACTCGGAAATTGTACAAGTGCTGGCAGAAGCTGCTCGCAATGGGAAAGAAGTTACAGCGATTATCGAGTTACGTGCGCGTTTTGATGAAGAATCCAATATTATCGTCGCAAATCTTCTGCAAGAAGCTGGCGCAGTTGTGGTGTATGGTATTGTCGGTTATAAAACCCATGCCAAAATGATTTTAATTGTGCGACGAGAAATCGATAAACTTAAACGTTATGTACATCTTGGTACAGGCAACTATCATGCGGGAAATGCACGAATGTATACCGACTATGGTTTACTCACCACAAATGATGAAATTTGTGAAGATGTACATAAGATCTTCCAAGAGCTGACTGGTATGGGTAAATTGTTAAAGTTAAAAAAACTCTTTCATGCTCCCTTCACCTTACACTCTCAGCTGTTACATTTGATTGAGCAAGAAACGGCACATGCAAAAGCAGGTAAAAAAGCCCGTATCATCATTAAAGTCAATGCATTGACTGAACCTAAACTCATTACAGCTTTGTATAAAGCATCTCAAGCTGGGGTTAAAATAGAGCTGATTATCCGTTCAATCTGTTGTTTAAGACCACAAATTGAAGGGCTTTCTGAAAATATTAAAGTTCGTTCGATTGTTGGGCGCTTCCTAGAACATACTCGTGTTTATTATTTTTATAATGATGCGAATGAGGACTTATACTGCGCAAGTGCTGACTGGATGGGTCGCAACTTATTTTCTCGGGTCGAAACTTGCTTCCCGATTGAAGATAAAAAGCTTAAAAAACAGATTATTGAATATGGGCTACTCAGTTATTTAAAGGACAACATTCGTGCTTGGGAACTCAATGCCAATGATCAATGGCATGCAATTCAACCCCAAGATAACGAAAAACCTTATATTGCACAACAGGTGCTGATGCAACAACGGATTATTCCCACTACAGCGTAATTCTTTCATATTGTTATTTTAAATGATTCAGGATAGCCCTCCTTAAAAAAGGAGGGTTTGAATGATTAATGCGGCATTGAAGAACTCCAATTAAGACATAACTTTGATTGATCATATGCCTTGATTTCAATATTTCTTAAAATCAGCCGATTATAAGCCAATACCCTCAATAACCCCTTGTTGCTTTAATTGTAATAATTCATCATCTGAACAAAATTCTTCTAAAATCACTTTGGTATGTTCTCCTAAGCGTGGTGGCGCATTGCGATATTCAACAGGTGTTCCTGTCATTTTAATCGGTGAACCAATCACATTAAAATTAGGATTATCTGAATGTGGAATATTGACTACCATTTTACGATATTGAATTTGAGGTTCATCTAAAGCATCAGCAACTGAATTAATCACGCCAACAGGTACTTTTACCGCATGAATTACATCGACCCAATGCTTTGCGGTATTTGATAAAAAATATTCGGACAACAAACTGACCAATTCTTGACGATACTTCACTCGATCTTGATTACGGAGATAATTGGGTTGATCTAACAATTCAGGTTTTCCAATAGCAATACATAAGTCTTTAAATTGTTTATCATTACCACAAGCTAGAATAAATTCCTTATCTTGCGCTTTAAAAGTCTGATAAGGCACAATATTGGGATGATGATTGCCCATTCTTTGGGGAGCGACACCTGAACTTAAATAGTTCATACCTTGGTTGGCGAGTCCAGCAACCTGTACATCCAGCAAAGACATATCAATATATTGCCCCACACCAGTTTGCTGACGAGAAATCAGTGCTGCCTGAATCGCAATTGTTGCATATAGCCCTGTTTGGATATCGACCACTGCTACACCAACTTTTTGTGCGCTTGCCCCAACCTCACCTTCTTTTTCGCCAGTAATACTCATCAAGCCAGACATACCTTGAATGATAAAGTCATAACCCGGTTCTTCTGCACGCGGTCCATCTTGACCAAAACCAGTGATAGAGCAATAGATCAATTTTGGATTAATGTGCTTGAGGGTTTCATAATCCAATCCATATTTTTTCAAGCAACCTGCTTTAAAGTTTTCAATCACAATATCTGCGGTTTTCACCATTTGTTGTAATAATCGCTGTCCATCTTGCGTTGCCATATCAATTGCCACTGAGGATTTATTGCGATTCGCAGATTGGTAATACCCAGATTCTCGTGTCGCTTTACCCTGTTGATCACGCATCCAAGGCGGACCCCACATACGGGTATCATCACCCACTTTAGGGCGTTCAATCTTAATCACTTCGGCGCCTAGATCTGCAAGAACTTGTCCACACCACGGACCTGCCAGTACTCGACTCAAATCTAAAACTCGAACTCCTTGTAATGCACCCATATGTTCTACCTCTATGTAAGGAGTAAGTGAATACTCCTCAATTTTGCGATTTATTAAATCTGTTTAAACAAGCGTTGACTATTGTTGTTGTGGGTCATATTGACGATCTTTGATAAATAAGCCAGGCAGTACCCCTGCAACAAAGTAAGCTGCGCCCATCACGATAAATGCCGTCATAAATGTTCCGCCCGAAGCAAGGAAACCAATGGTTGCTGGGGCAATAGCTGCACCCACTCGCCCAATGTTATATGCACCACCAATTGCTGTACCTCGCACATCAGTAGAAAATGATTCCGCCATATAGGTCGCATTTACGCCATAAGGAATGCCATATAAGAAACCAAAAGTGATCAATAAGTACAAAATATTGTCTGGTGTATTAAAGATAATAATCACAGGTAAGAAGACAGCGCTGGCTATAGTACCGAACACAAATACTGCACGACGATTAAATTTATCAGCCAGATATCCCGCTAAGATCTTACCTAAAATCATTGCTGTGTATGAACCCACCATATAACTGGTCATATTCTTAAAGTTCATATGCACTTCTGTTTCTAGATAACTTGGCATCCAATTGTTGATTCCGTAGTAACCAAATTGTAAGAAGAATGCCGTAGTCATCCACAATAAAAACATTTTACGATGCTTAAAGTTGGCAAAAATTTGTTTATAAATACTGCCACTTTTCGGTTTCTCTGGTACTGTGGCTTCAACTGGTTTTTTGCCTTGAAGCTGATTGATTTTGTTGAGCTGCCAAGACTTTGGTTCAGGTACAAAGCGTTGCAAGAAAATATTGATAAAAGCTGGAATAACCGTGATAAAAAACAAGACTCGCCAACCATGCTCAGGAATAATTGCACCAGCTAATAATGTGGCAACAATATATCCAACGGTTTGCCCTGTTTGTAATGTACCCAATACCGTAGTTCGATACGTTGTAGGAACGTATTCAGCCATAAGGGTATTGCATGCCATATAAAGGGCCCCAATCCCTAATGCGCCAATAAATCGTAATGCCATAAATTGTTCAAAACTTTGGGTAAAGCCTAACAAACATGTTGCAACTGAAAAAAACGATACAGAATTGGCAATGGTACGTACTCGGCCAAACTTATCACATGCCCATCCACCTAAAATCCCACCAATCCCCATGCCTGCTAGAGATGCACTGCCTAAAGCCCCTGCCTGAAAAGTAGATAATGCAAACTCACCTTTTAAACTGGTTAAGCTATAGGATAACAACATGATATCTACGCCATCGACGACCATAGCGAAATAAGCGAATAAAAGTGCCCATTTCCAAGTATTTGGGCCTATTTTTTCAAAAGTTCCAATATTGGATGGCATGGATAATTTTGTTGAAGTTGTAACTGATCGAACATCATTGTTCATTTTCCTCTACCTCATTTTCCCAAATGAGTCATCGGTCACTTTTTATCTTTCTCTCTACTTATTTCTTTGTTATTTTTATTGCATGAATCTAGAGTTAAGTATGAGAGTTAAAAGAATAATCAGATATTTTTCACGATGAATCCTTTTATCATTGATTTATTTTTACCTTAGTTTTTATAAAATTTAAGGCAAAAAATCCTATAAGGGATGCTAACTTTAAGCATCCCTGTTTTAAAACAGTTGATTTTTAGTTACTAAAGGCAGCAATACCTGTTTGTGCACGCCCGAGAATTAAGGCATGTACATCATGTGTACCTTCATAAGTGTTGACGACTTCAAGATTGACCAGATGGCGAGCAACACCAAATTCATCACTGATGCCATTGCCACCCATCATGTCACGAGCAACACGTGCGATATCTAAGGCTTTACCACAATTGTTTCGCTTAATCAGTGAAGTTCCTTCTACAGAAGCGATGCCTTCATCTTTCATACGTCCAAAGCGTAATGCGATCTGCAGTCCTAAAGCAATTTCAGTTTGCATATCTGCAAGTTTCTTTTGCACCAATTGATTTGCGGCCAGTGGACGTCCAAATTGTTTACGATCCATCGTATATTGATGTGCTGTATGCCAGCAAAACTCTGCCGCCCCCATCGCGCCCCATGCAATACCGTAACGTGCACTATTTAAACAAGTAAATGGTCCACGCAAACCACGAATTTCGGGAAATGCATTTTCTTCAGGAACAAAAACATTGTCCATTACAATTTCACCGGTAATCGATGCACGCAAACCGACCTTGCCGTGAATCGCAGGTGCAGAAAGTCCTTCCCAACCTTTTTCTAGAATAAAACCACGAATCTCACCAACATTGCCTTCAGCAGAAACTTCTTTAGCCCAGACCACAAATACATCAGCGATTGGACTATTGGTGATCCACATTTTTGCACCAGTCAAACGGTAACCACCTTCGACCTTTTTGGCACGGGTAATCATACTGCCTGGATCTGAACCATGATCAGGTTCTGTTAAACCGAAACATCCAATAAACTCGCCAGAAGCTAATTTTGGTAAGTACTTTTGTTTTTGCTCTTCAGTACCAAATTCATTGATAGGCACCATCACTAATGAACTTTGTACACTTGCCATTGAACGATAACCCGAATCTACACGTTCAATTTCACGGGCAATGAGACCGTAGCTGACATAGTTTAAACCTGCGCCCCCATATTCTTCAGGGATTGTCGGTCCCAACAAACCCAATTCACCCATTTCACGAAAAATAGAAGCATCTGTTTTTTCATGGCGGAATTGTTCCAAAACTCTTGGCATCAGTTTGTCTTGAGAATAGGCATAAGCAGCATCACGAATCATGCGTTCTTCAGAAGTAAGTTGCTGTTCCAATAAAAATGGATCTTGCCAGTTAAATTGAACGCGTGCCGTTTTTGTAGAATTAACCATTTGATTCATAGCATCCTTTGCTGAACATATCTTGTTGTCTTAGTACTGATGTTAGGTGTGAAAATTCATACTTTCAAACGATTAATACTCACTCAGATATTCCATTTACGCATATCTTGTGTTTTTATAACATGACTCGCTCAATGACTACTGTTCAATTATGTTGGTATTAAACGAGGCTTTTTAGCGAACTTTTATCACCTTTACGTCCTCTTATAAATTTTTATTTTAGATAAAACCAAGTGGTTTGATGAAAGTTTCATTGCAAACATCTACTTTGGTTTAAGCTCTTTTTGCTAGATATAAATAGATTAAATTTAGCCATTATTTAACTTTGATATTCAAGGAATGAATATGCGTAGAATGATTCCTTCATTACAATCACTGATATGTTTTGAAGCGGCTGCCAAGCACCTAAGTTATACCTTTGCAGCTCAGGAGCTGCATCTTACTCAAAGTGCCATATCTCGCCAAGTACAACAACTCGAAGATTTTTTAGGACTCAATTTATTTAACAGAACACGGCATGGCGTTGAATTAACCCAGGCAGGTGAGCATTATTATAAAAACATCAAAACTCATTTATTGGGTATTGAGCAAAGCACACTCGATTTAATGAGTCATAAGGGTTTAGGTGGTACTCTAAAATTGGGGGTTGTACCGACATTTGCAACACGCTGGCTCCTACCCCGACTGTATAAATTCAATGAAATATACCCTGAAATTACCATTCATTTAGAAACCAGTACCAAACCTTTTTTGTTCAGTGAGCATATTTTTGACGCTGCAATATATACAGGTACGCCTGCACAAATTGAAAATTGGCCAGGTGCAAAAGTCCACTATCTAATGAATGAAGATGTTGTTCCTGTGTGTTCTGCTGAGTTAATTTTTAAGCATTTTCCAGAGCTAAGAGAACCTTCTGGAGATTTACGTCGCAGCTTATCGGCGGAAGAGATTGCCACGCTGCCCTTACTTCAACAAACCACACGCCCCTATATTTGGAAAGAGTGGTTTGAAGTTTCTGGTTATGAGCATCCTTTTACATTAGAAGGACAACGTCATGAATTATTTTCGATGCTTGCGGTGGCAGCAATACATCATATGGGGGTTGCACTTATTCCACAAAAACTCCTGGAAAAAGAACTGCGCTCAGGTGATTTAATTATCGCATCAGAAATAAAACTAAAAGGTTCACGTGCCTATTATTTTGTCTATGCAGAACAACAGCAAACGCCTCTCATTGCTAAATTTGTTGAATGGTTATTGACTGAAGTTGAGCGTTCAAAAAGTGCTTTTTTAAAATAACGCGATTTCGAGTTAAACAATAGCTTATTCAAGATTTATAGAATGTAGCTTAATTTCTATATTGTAATGATAAAACTCAAGTTGTAGGAGATGAAATCAACAGCGCCTACAACAGAAAATATAAGCCTACTCCGCTATTTTTAATTACTATTTGGAATTTTAATAAGAGTAGGCTAAAAGAAACACGATATTCAATTGCGCAGTATTTAAACCGAATAACTACCAATCTTAAAATTTAAGCGCCAAATCCAATATAACGATAAAAATCTTGATCCCCTACAACACCTAAGCTTATTTTATAAATCAGATAATGAGGATAACTACTCTCAGATAATTCATTTAAAATATTCAATCCCTGATCATCATGAGCATGGATTTCATCGACGCTACGCTGCATGGTCGCTTCAAATGCATCTGAAATATATTCAAAGCCCAAATCCATCGCAATAAACAAGGTATGCATACATGGTTGTAGATATTGTTCTTCATTCCAATCAATGACCGCATGTCGGCAATGTGGGCATGTAACATTTTCTTGAGAATTTTCTAAAGTGATCAGTTGAAATGGCATACGCTTTGGAACAGAATAAAATTGTATTTTAAACGAGTTAGAGAAATTTAACACTCGTTTTAGATAAATCTAAAACTGCTTTTAATATTTAATAAATACACGAAACAAAGCTAAGGATATTATGTCAACGATTGAAAAAGCGATTGCTTTAGCAGCTCGTAAACACGCAGGCCAAAAAGATAAAGCACAACAGCCTTATATTTTTCACCCTCTGAGGTTGATGTTCAAAGTTAAAACACCCAATCAACAGATTGTTGCTGTATTACACGACATCTTGGAAGATACCGATACCACTGTGGTCGATTTAATCTCACTTGGCTTTAGTCAAGAAATTGTCGATGCCGTTGTTGCCTTAACCAAAAAAGAAGGCGAATCTAGAATCGAAGCTGCCTACCGTACAGTAAAGAATCCAATTGCACGTGTGGTAAAACTGGCAGATGTTGCTGATAACATGGATATCACCCGTATTCCACACCCGACGACTAAAGACCTTTTGAGATTAGAAGAATATAAGCAAGTTCAGAATATTCTCATGACAGGCAATGCCTAATCTTAGAAAATTTTCACAATTAATAAGTTGACTTGATGCAACAGTTAAGTTTAATAGTGCATCATTGTTGCAATTATGGAATGTATTTATGCTCACTGATTTGGATGACTTTTACTGCTTTGGTTTGGTTGTAGAGCATGGGGGATTCAGTGCGGCTGAACGTGCAACGGATATCCCTAAATCCAAGCTCAGTCGCCGTGTATATAATTTAGAAGAAAAATTAGGAGTTCGTTTAATTCAGCGGAGTTCTCGTCATTTTGCTGTTACTGACATTGGTATGAATATTTACCGCCATGCCCAAGTGATGATGAATGCTGCACAATCAGCGCATGATTTGGTCGATCATCTTAGCGAACAACCTCGTGGTGTTATTAAAGTAAGTGTCCCTGTAACTGTTGCACAAAGTGAATTATCCAAAATTCTTCCCGATTTTTTAAAAGCTTACCCTGAAATCAGAGTACAACTTCTAGTGAGTAATCGCCGAGTAGATATTATCAATGAAGGTTTTGATGTTGCCTTGCGTGTTCGCGCAAATCTAGATGATGACCCGAGCTTAGTGCTGAGAAAATTTGGACAAATTGAACAGCATCTCCTTGCAAGTCAAGCATATTTAAATGAATTTGGTATGCTGAAAAAACCTGAAGACTTGTCTGAACACCGCATTTTAAGTATGGTTGATGAACATTTAGACCAACAAATGGTGTTACATGACAGTGAAAACCAGCAGAAAAAAATTAAAGTTAACCCTATACTCATGGGTTCCGATTTAATGATGTTGGCAAAATTAGCCAGTCAAAATTGTGGTATTGCCTTACTTCCAGACACCATTGCCAATGATTTTGTCGCAACAGGTGAATTGGTCCGTGTCTTACCTAACTGGAAAGCACCGCATGGGATCTTTCATGCTGTTTATCCTTCGCGCCGTGGCTTACTTCCTGCAGTAAGAGTTTTTATTGATTATTTGGTTAAGCACTTAAGCAAGTGTTAAACGGTTGCTCCACATTATCGTTTTGCTAAAGAAAACTTAGGATTATTAAATACACAAGCCATTCTCAATAAATTGACAAAGATGGACTGCAATATTGTGTCCATCTGTTCCTATTTTTGATACCATCGCTACTGCTTAATTCCAATGTTTTTCTGATTTATATGACTTCATCTTATCAACAACAGCTTGATGCCAAAATTGAACGAATCCAAACTCAATTCGCAGAATTTAATCCACCATCATTAGAAGTATTTGCTTCACCTGAACAAAACTTTCGTATGCGTGCAGAATTCAGAATTTGGCATACCGAAGATGATATGTTCTATGCCATGTTTGAACGAGATGAAAATCAACAAAAAACCGTTGCTCGCATTGATGAATTTCCGATTGCAGATCGAAGTATAAATCAGCTCATGCCAGTTTTATTGGCTGAGCTAAAAGCCGATTTAGTCTTATCAAAACGTCTTTTTGAAGTGCATTTTTTAGCAACGCTCAAGGGCGAAATGCTGGTTTCATTGATTTATCGTGCACCACTCAGTGAAGAATGGGAAGTTTTAGCAAAACAATTGGCTGATAAGTTGAATGTTAAAATCATTGGCCGCAGTCGCGGACAAAAAGTTATCTTAACCGATGAATTTGTTGTTGAAGAATTAAAAGTCTTTGAGCGTAAATTTCAATATAAGCAAATTGAAAGTAGCTTTACTCAACCCAATGCACAAGTTTGCCAAAAAATGTTGCAATGGGCTTGTCAGTCAGTAGAGGGCAAAAATAAAGACTTACTCGAGTTATACTGTGGTAATGGTAACTTTACCCTACCCTTATCCTTGAGCTTTAACCATGTTTTGGCAACTGAATTAGCAAAATCTTCGGTCTACGCGGCACAGTGGAATATTCAACAAAATCAGATCGACAATATTCAAGTTGCACGTCTTTCAGCAGAAGAGTTTACTCAGGCCTATAACGGAGAACGTGAATTCCGTCGTTTACAAGAAGCAGAAATAGACATTCAGGGTTATGAGTTTGATACAGTTTTTGTCGATCCACCGCGTGCAGGAATTGATGACGATACGTTAATGCTTTTGCAAGGTTTTCAACGTATTCTTTATATTTCATGCAATCCAGATACATTACACGACAATTTAAAAACCTTGCTTAAAACCCATAAGATTGTGAAATTTGCGATGTTTGATCAATTCCCTTACACCCATCATGTAGAATCTGGAGTTCTTCTCGAAAAAATTTAAACAATTTATTACAAGATTTGGCTGCCATGTAAATTGACATGGCAGCTATTTGTTTAAATTATTTATTGATATATCATTAAGTTATAATTCATTTAAATCATGGTCTTTTAACAAACCGTTTAAAACATCTCAAATCATCGAAAAAATCAGCCTATAACTCGATCATCTATTTCTCTCAGATCTTGTATTTTATTAAAAAACGGCTATATTTCGAACTATGTTAGGTTGTGTATGAAGGCTCTATGAGTTTTTGGCAAAAGCTGTTTACGGCTGAAGATACATTGCAAAATGAACATAAAAATCAAATTGCATGTGTTGAAAATGATTGCTCTTGTAAATCCAATGATCAACTTTTATCAGCTTTGATGAAAGCGACAGATCAGGATGTGATTACTGGGATTAAGAAGGTACTTGTCTCTAGAGGTTTCAGTAAAAAAGAGTTAAACCAATTACAGCATCCACCTATTCAATAGTCATGGATGACCGCTAAGAAAAAAAGCATTCAGTTTACTGGATGCTTTTTTAATTCCAATAGAACAATTTTTGATGTTTCTTCTTGGCTTGTATACAATTATTTCAAAGAATAGATAAACGCAGAATCAACAATGAAAATTAAAATTCTTATTTTTTTATTATCACTCAACGCTTCAATTAGCTATGCAGATATCAACGATGATGAAATTCAAGCCATAGAAGATTTAAGCGATCAAGTATTAGCAACCAAAAATCTGGCCAAAATTGAACCACAGATTAAGGCTCAAATCCAGAAGGCCCAACCCAATGTGCAAAAACTGTTAAAAGCCAAAGACATTGAATACAACGATTCCGTCTATTTACACAACTATGCGATTCTGACTTCTGGATACGCTGAATATTTGCTTGAACAACACTGCACCACGCTCTCTCAGCCTTTTCAAGAACTTACTGAGCAGGCGTATTTTGCGTTAAAAAAACGTGATCCTAAAGATACAATCGCAATCAATAACTTAGGTTTATTCTATGCACAAATGTCGGTGTATTATCGGAAAAACATAGACCCAACGCTACGTCTAAACTATTTGCTAAAGGCTGAACAATTATTTGAGACCTTAATGAAGTTACAACCAGACAATGAGGAGTATGAGAAAAATTATTATGCTGTACTCAGTGACAAACTGATGCTGTTACAGAAATATCATCTTGAGAAGAATGAGCAAAAACGCCTCATTAATATACTTAAAAAGCCTTTATTTCACTATTTATCTGATCCCAATCAAGCTTTCGATGCAGGAAATTTTATTATTTTAGCGCAACAGTATTTTAAATATCTCAATCATGAAGACCCGAAGCTTGCTGAAAAATGGTTGCGTGATAATCAGGTTAAAATTGAAGCTGTGGTGAATAAGAACCGTAAGCAAACTCAACGAGAAAAGGAATTCCTCGCTGAATTCTATGCGCTGCTTAGTCAAACGGATAGAGCACTCTCCTACTTAAAACAATTGGAATTTTCTGATGAGAACAATACAGAACCATCCTCTTTTGAAAATGAACCGAATCTTGCCAATTTAAGGCTGAATCCTGAATATCAGAAATGGTTTAAACAATATAAACAGGATTATGCTGCATATCGTAAAGCAATTCCCAAAGTATGTAAGATCAATCAACTTGAAGCAACACAAGATACTGTAAAATGATGCTGTTGAAGACTTAACGAATCAAACCTTGCGGTTGCAGAATAATCACCAAAGCCCCAATGATTACAATACAGCCACCAAACAAATCCCAGCGAGTTAAACTGACTTGATCGACAAATTTCAGCCACATCAGTGCACTAAAGATATAGATACCACCATATGCGGCATAAATACGCCCTGAAGCAGCAGGATGCAAGGTCAATAGCCAGACAAATACCGCCAAACTTAAAACGGTAGGAATCCATAACCAATGACTTTTATTTTGATTCAGAATCAAATAAGGAAAATAACAACCTAAAATTTCTGCAACAGCTGTGACAAGAAATAATAAAATCGTAGTTAAAATTTTAGTAAATGCAATGTCCATTGATACTCAAAGAATAATCATGAAGTTAGAGTATATGTGATTTTCACGCGAGCTAAGCAATAAAATTTTGAGCATACTAAAACGGCTAAGCTTTTATCTATAAATTGTACTTATTGTTTGCCTCATCCACAAAAGCATACATTTTTAAAATATATTGATGAGTTTGCGCTGTTTAAAACAGGATAAAATATCAGCATCTACAATTTTTGGCTTTTTATGGATGAAAATAAATCATTTCGTGTTTAATTTCTTCATTTTCCTATGGCTTAGCCAAAATGTAGATGCAGCAACACTAAGTCTTCCACTATGGCCCAATAGCGCGACACTGGCAACATCCAATGAACAATTTACGATAAATAAGCATGGTGCTATTGAGCATATCAACTCTCCTCAACTGTGGGTATATTGCCCCAAACAGAGCAATCACATCGCTATTTTAGTCATTAGTGGTGGGGGTTATGCCAGAGAGCAATTGGCCAAAGAAAGCACGCCAACTGCACAGTTTTTACAAGAACAGGGATTTACCGTATTTGAATTAATCTACCGCTTACCTAATCAGGATGGTAATAATCTGCTTGCGCCCTTTGAAGATGGCCAAAGAGCCCTGCGTATCATTCGTTATCATGCAAATCAATTCAACATTGATCCAGACAAAATTGGTGTACTGGGTTTCTCCGCAGGTGGGCATTTAGCTGGAATCATTGCGACACAATGGCAACAACAATTTTCGAGTTTTAATGATCCGATTGATCAAATTTCCGCTCAGCCTAATTTTGTGGCGCTACTCTATCCAATCATTAGTATGCAAGCGCCGCTAGATCATACCCATGCTTATAAAAGCTTATTTGGATCAAAACATGATTTAGCCAAACAAATCTTGTTTTCAGTAGATTTACAAGTCAAACAGAATACACCTCCAACCTTTTTAGCACACGCCATCGATGATCCGATTTCACCTGTTCAGAATAGCCTCAATATGCAAACCGCTTTGCAGCAACACAAGATCGCTTATGAATTACATCTTTTCAAAAATGGTGGACATGGTTGGGGCTTAGGCAAAGCCAATACTGAAACAACACAATGGCCGACATTATTCTTAACTTGGTTAAAGAAAATTGATATTTTATAAGCGCATAATTCAAAAAATAACCCGCAATCAATGCGGGTTATTTTAAAGCTCATTCACAACTATGCTGGTTCAGCAGTCTGATCTTCAAAGACTTCTAATGTCAGCCCTACAGCCTTACCATTTTCTTTCTTCACAGAGACAGCAACGTTACCACCATGATCTGCAAGCTCACCAAATAGAATCATCTCAGCAAGTGGTTTCTTCAAATGTTCTTGAATCAAACGTTGCATTGGGCGAGCACCCATTAAACGATCATAGCCATTCTCAGCCATCCAATCTCGAGCAGATTGATCGACTTCAAGTACCACTTTTTTATCATCTAACTGGGCTTGAAGTTCAGTTAAGAACTTATCAACAACAGACTCAATCACTGTGGTAGGCAATGCTTTAAACTGAATTACGCCATCTAAACGATTACGGAATTCTGGTGCAAATGCACGTTTCATCGCTTCCTGATTGTCATGACTGTTGTCTTGTTCAGTAAAGCCGATACTGTTACGAGAAATACTTTCAGCACCAATATTCGTAGTCAATACAATAATCACATTACGGAAATCAGACTTACGTCCATTATTGTCAGTTAAAGCTCCATGATCCATGACTTGCAATAGCAAGTTAAAAACATCTGGATGTGCTTTTTCAATTTCATCTAATAACAGGACACAGTGTGGATTCTTATGAATGGCGTCAGTCAGTAAACCACCTTGATCATAACCAACATAACCTGGAGGCGCACCAATCAAACGAGAAACCGCATGACGTTCCATATATTCAGACATATCGAAACGAACAAGCTCTACACCCAACTGTTTTGCCAACTGCTTGGTCACTTCTGTTTTACCAACACCTGTAGGACCAGCAAAAACAAAACTACCTACGGGTTTATCTGGTGCTTTCAAACCTGCACGTGACAGTTTAATCGCAGAAGCCAAAGCTGTAATCGCTTCATCTTGACCAAATACCACACGTTTAAGATCACGCTCTAGATATTCAAGTACCGATTTATCATCTTTAGATACTGTTTTTGGCGGGATACGTGCAATCTTCGAAATAATATCTTCGATATTTTCAACTGTAATCAAGGTATCATCTTGTTCAGCTTTTAAACGACGCTGTGCACCAGCTTCATCAATCACATCAATCGCCTTGTCTGGCAAGAAACGATCATTAATAAATTTAGCAGACAACTCAACCGCTGAAACTAGCGCAGTATCTTCATATTTAACATGATGGAAATCTTCAAACTTGCTTTTCAAACCACGCAAAATATCAATTGTCTCCGAAATAGAAGGCTCATTCACATCGATCTTTTGGAAACGGCGTGATAGTGCATGATCTTTTTCAAATACTTGGCGATATTCTTGGAATGTGGTTGAACCAATACAACGTAAACTACCATTTGCCAACGCAGGTTTGATTAAATTCGATGCGTCCATGGTACTGCCCATACTTGAGCCAGCACCAATGATCATATGAATTTCATCAATAAATAAAATTGCTTCTGGTTTCTTTTTCAAAGCATTGAGAAGCTGTTTCAAGCGTTTTTCAAAGTCACCACGGTATTTTGTACCCGCAACCAATGCACCGATGTCTAAACTAAACACTTCAGCAGTCGCAAGTGGCTTAGGCGCTTTACCATTCACAATCAACCATGCCAGACCTTCAGCAATCGATGTTTTACCCACACCAGGATCACCCACAAGCAATGGGTTGTTTTTACGGCGACGGCAAAGAATTTGAGCAGTTCGTTCAATTTCTTTTTCACGCCCAATTAAAGGATCAGTTTTGCCTTTTTGCGCTTCAATATTTAAATTCAAGGTATAAAGTTCAAGAGGTCCAGCATTTGCTGAAGCACTTGATTCACCTTCTAAATCATCAGATTCTTCTTCAACTTGAATTTCTTCTTTACGCGCACCGTGTGACAAATATTGGGTTAAAGTCAAACGATTGATTTGATGTCGTTTTAGTAAATAAACGGCAAAAGAATCTCGTTCAGAGTACATCGCAACCAGTACATCTGCACCCTCTACTGTGCGGTCACCACCACTTGACTGAACGTGGAAAATTGCACGTTGTAAGATACGGTCAAAACTTTCAGTTGGATGAGGGGCTTGGTCGTTGTTTTCTCCTAGTTTAGGCGTATGTTGTTCTACATACTCCTCTAACTCTTTGCGCAAACTGATAATCTCAGCACCACATGCTTTTAGTGCATTTACCGCTGAATCGTTATCAAGTAAAGCCAATAATAAATGTTCAACCGTAAGAAACTCATGTCTCTTTTGACGAGCCATGCTAACAGCCAAACGGAGTGAAACTTCTAATTGACGACTGAGCATGAAACCCCCTTATTCTTTTGGCTCAATCTGACAAAGCAATGGATGACCTTGAGATCGAGCGTAGTTATTAACTTGGTTGGCTTTAGTCTCCGCAATGTCTCTTGGATAAACACCAGCTTCACCTTTTCCTTCATAATGTACTGTTAACATTACTTGAGTGGCTTGGTCAAGATTCAAAGCAAAGTATTGTTGTAAAATTTCAATAACAAAGTCCATCGGAGTGTAATCATCGTTCAATAAAACGACAGAATACATCGGTGGTCGCTTCACTTCAGGTGGTGCAGTTTGTACTGCAACATCCGCTTGATCATGGTCTGGATGGTTTGGATCTTCTGAATTACTTATACGAATACTCAAGTGCCAATCTATAAATCCTGAATCACGGAATGACGATTTCACTTCATTTAAACTCATTTGACGTTTATTAGTTCGCATATTTTTCAAAATACTTATGATTTATTGAGAATTAGCCGCAGCTTGAGGAACCTCTGCAGCGAACGCTGCTGCACTGTCTACAGCTTGCCCACGTGACCAACTAAAACGTTTAACCACTGGTGTGGCACCATTTAGACGGATTTCGATAAATTGTGGATTAAAACCCTTAGGCATAGTCCAACGTCCTGTTAAACGCTCATAATCAGTAAAGTTATAATTCGCATCTGCCATTGGCACTGTTAACACCTCAGTACCACTAATCAAACGAATTTCAACGGAACCGGTCGCACGTCTTGGACTGACTTGAATAAGATCAAGCTGATATTCATAAGCGTTTTCAGGTAATGGCTTAACGGCCAAATTTTGAATTGTTAAACTCAAACCACCACGTTGTTTTAACACTTCACGATAAATTGCACTCATCACATCTACTTGTGATTTTTCAGCATTGGCTTTGTTCAATGACTCTAACAAATCGTTAGAATTCGAAACAGCCACGTCTCGTTCCTGCACAGCAGCATTTAAGCTTTTGTTTAAATTAGCCAGCGTTGTTTTTTGTTGCTTCACAACTTCTACCAACTGTTCTGCATCTGCATCAAAACCGACTACCGTTAGCCCTTGGCGATGTCCAACTGTATAACCTAAAATCACACTGCCAGCACATAATACAACCCCACCGATCACCAAAGGCATATTCCCTTTTAAAAAAGGCTTTTTCGGTGCTTGAGCTGGTTGTGACGCGGTATTTGTTTCTGTGTTCTGCATCATCATCTCTAAGTATTATTGATAGAATCAAAACACACATTTAACCGCAAAGTTATATGTGTGTGAAGCAATAAAGCGTTTTTTATGGTAATAATCCGATACTTTGTAGACCAGCATCTTCAGTAAAACCAAACATTAAGTTCATATTTTGTACAGCCTGTCCTGCCGCACCTTTGACTAAATTGTCTTGAACAGACAAAACAATTAACTTGTTCGGATGCGGTTTATACAGTGCAATTCTCAGTTGGTTTGCACCACGTACAGAACGTGTTTCTGGTGAACTATTTGCAGGCATTACATCTACAAACATTTCATTTGCATAAAATTTTTCATAAAGACTTTGTAAATCTGCTGCTGCGCCTTGCTCTGTCAAATCAACATAGATTGTACTGAACATACCACGAATCATCGGAACCAAATGTGGTACAAAAAGAATCTGATCAAATACATTTTTTTGACCCGAAATATTTTCTAATGCTTCTACAATCTCAGGATGATGACGATGTCCAGCAACGCCATAGGCTTTAAAATTATCTGCATTTTCAGAATAAATCATGCCTAGACTAGCTTTACGCCCTGCACCTGATACACCAGATTTCGCATCAATGATAATACTTTCTGGTTTAACCAATGTTTCAGCTTGCTTAAAAAGTGGCGCTAATCCCAACTGAACAGTGGTTGGGTAACAACCCGGGTTACCGACAACATTGGCATTTTTAATTTGTTCACGATTAAGTTCCGATAAACCATAAACAGAGTCTTTCAGTATCTCTGGGCAGGCATGCTGCATCCCATACCATTTTTCAAAATGTGCTAAATTCTGCAAGCGAAAATCAGCGGCTAAATCGATAACTTTGGTATTTGCTGCCAAAAGTTGTTGTGCATGCTGCATTGCCACACCATGCGGGGTCGCAAAAAACACAACATCACATTTTTTTAATTCATCAATGTTTAAATCTGAATACTTAAGGTCTGTGTGCCCACGTAAGCTTGGAAATATATCATCCACACGGCGACCATCTTCGGTACGTGATGTCAGTACATTCACTTGAACATTTGGATGTCGTAGTAAAAGACGCAACAATTCAACGCCTGTATAACCTGTTCCACCGACAATACCCACTGAAATCACGTTTTTTACCTCGATTTAAAAGTATCCATTTTGTAGTGCTGTAGTATGACAGGAAGTTGATGCTTTCTAAACTATTTTACTGGGTTTTTATAATGTTTTAGCATTATGACAAAGTTAAATTCCCATAAATTTAATTCATGCATCTTGGGCAATACAGTTTCGTCCTCTACGTTTGGCCACATACAAAAGTTTGTCAGCAGCTTCTATACCACTCGCTAAATTACGATGTCTCACTTGTGTTAAGCCAAAGCTGGCTGTCAATAAGATGGATTGAGTTAAAAATTGCTCAGTTTCAATAGCAATCCGCATACGCTCAGCAATTTTATAAGCCTCACTGAGATCTTCAACTTGTAATAAAACAATAAACTCTTCACCACCAAAACGTCCAACTAAGCCCTTTTCACCGACATGCTGACTGACAAGACGACCTACACTTTGCAAAATCTGATCACCGACCAGATGTCCATAGGTATCATTAATTTTTTTAAAATGATCAACATCACACATTAACAAAAAATATTGTCTATCTGATAAATAAATTAAATTTATTTTAGCTGCGTCATAAAATCCACGGCGATTGAGTAGATGCGTTAATGGATCTCTACAACGTTCATCATTTAATTTCAAAATAATGTCTCGAACTAATGTTCCTATAAGTACGATCGCAAACCACATGCTCAGGATAATACTGGCAGCAAGCATCATTAACCACCATACTGAATTTACAAGCATATTGGCTTGAATATTTTTCAAAAAAAAGAAAATAATAATGACGCGAAAAAAAGTATATAAAACAATAAAAAGGTAAGAATAATCGACCAGCTTATTTAACCAATCACTTTGCTTATCATTTTTAAAAATTGAAGCCAAAACCAAGGATTCAACTACGGCAATGCTAAGGTTTAAAATCAGCATCCGCATCCATAGCTGTTCATCAACAAAAGAATAATAGACCAACAAGCATATTGTGATGAAGATCAAGATAAAAGCGGCTAAAGTATGTGAACTGGCGTTCTTTCTTAATGCCATAGTATATGCACTGGCCCACGCGCCAAATAGGTATAAACCACCTAAAAGTGGAGCAGAAAATGTTAATTGTTGGTTAGACATAAAGCTTTGTGCAGCTAAAGAAAATGATGGCACGATATATCCGAGACCCAACCAAAATAAATATGTAGGTGCCTTAAAAAAATAATGGCAGATCAAAAGTAAACTGCCCATTAATATCAGGCAGAACGGTACAATCAAAATAAAGTAATGAGTATCTGCAAAATTCACGTCTGATATCTTTATGATAAGAAATAGGAAATATTGGCAATTCGCCAAGTTTAGAGTATTTTTTTATTCACTCCCAACTTATGCTTAAAATAATCAGACTATTTTGTAATTTAACAGTTTTTATTAAGAAATACTTTTAAGGCATTATACTCTTACTTAAAATTTATGATGATCAATATACACACGCAGACTATTCAATGACATTGTCTATAAATCTATCAATCCAAAAATAGTCAACCCACCTAATTATTAATTCGTTTTTGTGTTTTTAAATCATGGATGGTTATTCTACCACGGGGCGACATGGATGTCGCCGTTGGACGGGGGTACAGGACGTACCCTTCGCCCATGAGCAAAAACAAAGCACTGCTTTGTTTACAGCGCAAGGTTTGGCATCCCCTACGCAAAGGTAATTAAACCTTAAATGTAAGATGTGGCATTGCAAGTATTTTTATAACCATCTCGTTTATTTTTCTATATAATTGATTTAAATAAAAATATTAATTGAGAAAATTATATTCTTATGTCTGAGTTTTTTGACAGATTGGCTATTTCAAAAAAAATAGTAAAAGGACAAACAATTTTAATTCTCATTTTTGGCATAAAAGACTATTCAAAAAAATTCAAAGAAAACGGTCTTGTCTTGCTAAATGATTTATGCATAATAATTTAGAGTAATTACTCTAAATTCAACAAAAGGACCCATTGATCATGATTGGATCACGAGCGTGGATGAATACAAGCAATGGAAAACTTAGCTTTAAAGAAAAAACTCAGTTAATAAAACAAGTTCTAATCCCTGTCACATTGAGCTATGGCAAGACATTTCTCAAAGCACCTCATGATTCAACTTTATTTACACTGGATAATTTTCATATTCCTGACACAGCAATTGCCAAAGAAGCGATGAACGAATTAGAACAAACGGCTTCACAAGCGATCATCAATCATTCTTGGCGGAGCTATTTTTGGGCTGTTGCTATTGCCCACACCAAACAATGGCAATTTGATCAAGAGAGCCTTTTTGTCTCATGTTTGATGCATGATTTAGGTCTAGTTGATCATTTGGATCAATATGCATGTCAATGTTTTAGCTTTGAAAGCGCCTTAAGAGCTGAAGCACTCTGTACCAAACACCATTATCCCAAAGTCAAAATAGATAATATTTCAGATGCGATTTGTTTACATATGAATGGGAATTTAGATGAGAATGATCCAAGCCTTACTAAAGAAGTTCTATTATTACAAAAAGCCACTTCATGTGATGTGATTGGAACTGATCTCAGCTTATTTTCAAACAGTTTTAAAAACAAAATTTTAACCCAATATCCGCGGGTACATTTTAATTCAGAAATGCGTAAACTTATCTCAATTGAAGCAAAAAGAAACCCTCAATCACGGACTGCTTTAATGCACAAACTCGGACTTTCAAGCATGATTCAAATGAATATTTTTAAGGACTAAATCATGAAAAACACCTCTTTTACCCAAAAGAAGATTGATTTTGGGCCATATCCAATTCTAGTCGATATTTATTCAAACACTGAAAATAGCCAGAGTGTTATTTTGCTGGCTGCGCTAGGTATAGCAATCAGTAAATACGAGGTACTCATTACAGCTTTAAGCCAAAGTGGCTTGAATGTTATTGTGGCTGATTATCCTCATTGCGGACGCAATACTCCACCTGTTTCAGCAAAGGTTGATTATGGTTATGCTGATTTACTCAATGAATTTATTCCTCAACTGGAAAAGCTGGCCTTAGAATTGAACCAGCAAGCCCCAATCTTATTTGGACATAGCTTAGGCGGACATTTAGCAACACTTTATGCACAAAATCATGCAAATAAAGTCATTGGTGTTGCCACTGGCAATATCGGTTTAAAAAATTGGGACTTAAAAGGTAAAATAAATATTTTAAAAGCAGTCACAGCGATCAACGCCATGATTTTAAAAGATGGTTATTTTGCAGGCTATAAAATTGCTTTTGGGAATAAAGAGACAAAATCCTTAATGCGTGATTGGTCTAAAGTTATCTTTACAGGAAATTATGCACATATTATTGGGCAAGAAAACGTGGTGAATAACGCTGCCTTATTTGTCTATTTAAATGGCGATGATTTTGCACCAATGTCTTCAATGCTTGGCCTAAGTGGTTATTTTAAAAACCCACAAATAAACACGCTGGATTTAACCCATAAAACCAAAGGCAATCAACATAGTGCATGGATTAAACAGCCTGATGAAGTCGTCGAAATAATTATAGAATGGGTCAATAGTTTTACTGAATAAGTTTTGCTTTTGACATCAATATATATCCACCTTCTTCACTTTCTCCAGTGCTGATTGCTTCCCAGCCATGACCTAAATAAAAAGACAAAGCTTTTTTATTTTCAGATAAACATTTGAGATAGCCTGTACCCGTAAACAGTTGTTCTGCTGCGTGTAGCAATGCTGTCCCTACACCCTGATTTTGAGCATTTGGGGCAATAAATAGATGATGTAAAAAGTTCTCTTGCAGAAAAATAGATGCAAATCCCATATATTCTTGGTCTTTTTCAGCTACTAAAATCATTTCATTTTGGGTGTATTTTTCAAAATCACTCAGCTCCCATTTTGAAGAATTCAACCACGGCCAACTTAATTTTCTGGTATTTAAAAAAAGTTCACTCAATGGTGCTCGGTCATAATACTGAAAAGATCTGATGTGCATCGCTGTACCTCAATTAAAGTCCCTATAACCTGACCTTATTTAAGCCAGCCTTAATTTAATCTAACGTTATCGCCCTTTCTCCAATCACCTCAACAATTCGTAATAAATAACCATCTGGATCTTGAACTAAAAATTGCTTTTGTCCATGCTCTATAGTTTCTGCACGGTACCAACGTTCTTCTAATGCTTCAAACAGCGGCCATTGTGCGACATCCAAACGATTTAAAATACTGTCGAGTTGGTCTACTTCGAACTGAAAGTTAATCCCTCTTCCCAATGGGTAGGCCAATACTCCTGTTAACCATTGCCCTTGTTGTTGTTGCTCCAACATAAACTGAACACCATCAAGTTCCACATAGATAAATTTTTCTTCAGTCCGTTGATACATTACAGAAAAACCCAATATTTCCACCCAAAAATGATAACTTTTATCCAAATCGGTGACGATCAGTTCTGGAACCAATTTATTCCACTGCATTTAAAAATCCTACTTAATTCATTAATTTTTTAATATTCAATATGTTGTAAAATATTTACAACCTTTCCAAATGGATCTTTGACATAGAATCGCCTAACGCCCCAATCCTCGTTAGTTAAGGGATAGAGGATGTCTAAATCTAATTTTTTGGCTTTTTCATAAAGTTCATCCACATTGTCGACCTCGATTGAAAAATCGGGTACATCTGTATTATTTCCCCCTTCGGAAGCAATACTGATTTGTGGATGCATAATTTCCTGACTGGCAAATGTTTTGATCCAGCCATGATCCATCACCAAGTCCATCGCTAAAAAATCACCATAAAAAGCTTGCGCACTGGCTAAATCTAAAGCTTTAATATTACCTATGATTCTTTTTACACTCATACGCTTTTCCTCATTTTTTGTTTTAATTCAATCTAGAAATTTACTTATTTTATTACGCCCACCACCAAGGCATTACGCTACCTTTTAAAACTTTACGATGCTGCTGATAGTGTTGATCATGCTTTTCAACTTCAAACCAAAAAGCAGCGCTATGATCAAAATGTTTGGTATGTGCCAATTCATGTACACAGACATAACGGGTAATTTGTTGATCAAATAAAACCAAGGCACTATTGAGCATAATATCATGACGGGCTGTACAACTTCCCCAACGTGTTTTTGGGTGTCGAACAGCACACTGTCCAAACTTTAAACGAGTTTCATCACTGACTTGCTTTAAATAGATTGGTAAATCATGCTTTGCATAAGCAATTACAAAAGCTTTTAAATAGTTTTCAGGCTGACGGTCGCTGACAAATAATTGAGGCTTTTGCTCATCTAAAATATAGCTATTTTTTTGAGTTTTATAAATAATTTCTATGGGGTGTTTTAAATTAAACAGTTGCAAGCTTGTCGGTAATATCTGATCAACTTGCTGTATTTTTTCCTGCTGTTTATGCCAGGTCTCAATCATCCATTGTTTAGACTCGTGTAAAAAATGCTGAATCTGACGTTGGCTACAATACTTAGGCACAGTTAAGCGAATCTGTGTTGGTTCAACACGTAAACGCAAGCGTGTTGCCCGTGCATGATGAGTGATTTTAATTTCAGGAAGATTTGCAGTCATAATACGCTTATTTTTAGAATCTCCCCCAACCGTTCTTTAAAGGCAAGGAGGAAGCCTCATCTTTACTCGAGCAGAAGTTAGGGGAAATTTTTTATCCTGCGGTACGCTCTTCAATACCGTTATTGGTCGCAACTACAGCAACATCAGCTTTATTGATCGCAAAAATACCGTTACACACCACTCCAGGAATATCGTTAATGGTTTTTTCGACCTCTAATGCATTCAAAATATTTAAGTTATACACATCTAGAATGACATTACCGTTATCCGTTACCACACCTTCACGATAAACTGGGTCACCGCCTAGTGATACAATTTTACGTGCTACTGCTGAACGTGCCATAGGAATCACTTCAATAGGCAAAGGAAATTCACGGCCTAACTGATCGACCCATTTCGAGTCATCAACAATACATACAAACTTTTTCGCAATAGATGCCACGATTTTTTCACGCGTGAGTGCAGCCCCCCCGCCTTTAATCATATGTAAATGACGGTCAATTTCATCAGCACCATCCACATAAGCATCTAAACCACTGACATGGTTCATATCAACCACCTCAATACCTAATTTCTTAAGACGTTGAGCCGTTGCTTCTGAACTGGCAACTGCTGCTTCGAGTTGTAACTGAGGTAATAATTCAATTAAGAAGTTCACTGTACTACCAGTACCAACTCCCAAAATGCCCCCTCTTGGTAAGTGTTTTAAAGCGGCTTGGGCTGCAGCTTGTTTTTTCTCGTCCTGGGTTGCATAAAGGCTCATGACATCTCTCAATAAAATTTCAATTTCCTGCACATTTTGCATAATTTTAAAACGCAAAGGTACAACGGTTTGTTACAATGAGCGCTCATTTTAAACTGTTAGATGGAAAATTAACATGCTGTCTCGTTTGGTTCGACAAATATTACAGGCAACGGTGTATGACGTTGCAATCGAAACCCCACTCGAAGCAGCGCCACGAATTAGTGAAAAACTAAACAATAACATTCGCTTTAAACGCGAAGATTTACAACCTGTCTTTTCCTTCAAACTACGCGGTGCGTATAACCGTATTAGTCAATTACCGAAATCTCAGTTGGAACGTGGCGTTATTACTGCTTCAGCAGGTAACCATGCTCAGGGCGTGGCTTTATCTGGTCAAAAGTTAGGTATTCGCGCCATTATTGTGATGCCAAAAACCACCCCTGACATTAAAGTTCAAGCAGTAAAGCGTTTGGGTGGTGATGTTGTGCTTCACGGCGACTCATTTGATGTTGCTAACAAATATGCGATTCAACGCGCAAACGACGAAGGTTTAACCTTTATTCCGCCTTATGATGATGAACTGGTCATGGCCGGCCAAGGTACAATTGCCAATGAAATATTGCGTCAATGGCGTGATGTTGAATACGTATTTGTTGCTGTGGGCGGTGGTGGTTTAATTGCAGGTGTAGCAGCATATCTTGGTGATGTTGCTCCGCATGTCAAAATTATTCCTGTCGAATATGATGAATCTGCATGTTTAAAAGCAGCATTTGAAGCGAATCAACGTGTGGTACTCCCTTCTGTAGGATTATTTGCAGATGGTACAGCTGTTGCTCAAATTGGTGAAAAGCCATTTGAAGTGATTCAACTACAAAAATCTGATAACTCAGGTCCAATTGTTGAACGTGATGTCGTCTTGGTCAACACAGATGAAATCTGTACAGCAATCAAAGATACCTATGATGAATGTCGTAGTATTGTAGAACCATCAGGTGCGATGGCACTTGCAGGTATCAAAAAGTACGTCGCTGAGCATGGTCTTGAAGGCAAAAATATGGTGTCAATTGTTTGTGGTGCCAATATGAACTTTGACCGTTTACGTTATATTGCTGAACGTACCGAACTCGGTGAACGTAAAGAAGCTATTTTTGCAGTGACCATTCCAGAAGAAAAAGGTTCTTTCCTGAATTTCTGTCGTGCTTTGCAAGGACGTAATATCACTGAGTTTAACTATCGTGCCAGTGATGCATCTGCCGCTCAAGTCTTTGTCGGTATTAGCTTAAAGGCTGGTGAAAAAGAACGTCATGACATCTATGAAGCAATGAAATTACATTATGATGTCGATGATTTATCGGATGATGAAGTTGCAAAATTGCATATCCGTTATTTGATTGGTGGTCATGCTGATATTGCCAATGAACGTTTGTTCCGTGTTGAGTTTCCAGAACGCCCAGGTGCTTTATTAACATTCTTAGAGCGTCTTGGTCCAACCCATAACATTAGCCTATTCCATTATCGTAATCACGGTGCAGCAGAAGGTCGTGTTTTGGTTGGCTTGGATGCAGAAGATGCGGTACAGAATCCAGATGGACTGATTGAGACTTTGGAAAATATCAATTACCCATATCAAGAAATTACCAATAACTTAGGTTATCAACGTTTCTTAAAATAGAAAGAGCTTCAAAATAGAAATAGCCTATAAATTTTTTATGGGCTATTTTTTATAAAATCAGAACAATTCGAAAAAGTTAACTTAATAAATCGCCATATTTAAATCACCATCATCATTAAATGCGTCATTAAAAGCATCCACAATTTGATTTAACTGTTGCTCATCTTGTGTCGGCACAAGCATCCAATATGGATTCTCTCGATAGACCACCAATAAAGAAAGCTGATGTAGATTGGCAGTCACTTTAATTTTATCAAAAATAATTTCTTCGGTTTGTTCCATCGCATCGATTTGATTATCAAATGAGACGTCATCATCTTCCTCATCGTACTGATCAAATACTTCTGCTATTGCAACTTCGATTTCATTTTGCAATTGCTCAGTATCAATATTGTACTGGTTAAAGTAGAAATCATTTTCAATTCCATTGTCATAATATTCTTTTAATTCAATATAATGCAGAAAATCATGCTGTTGATTTATCCATTCACTAAAACTATAAAATTCAGTATTTTGAGGAATTTTTTGTGCATTTAGCTCGGGAATTAAATGTTGAAGTAATGAATATATTTTCTGTGACATGGATATCTCTCTATTTTATTATCAATAAGTTGAATTAATAGCAAAAACTAAGTCGATCTTGAACAGTCAAATAATGCATAGTGTTCTATACTGACATCTTCATCATGAAATTGCTTATTAAAACACTTGCAGAACTTTTCAATTTTATATTCATGATTCGGTACAATCAACCAATAATAGTCTTCAGCATAAATCAGCAACAGTTCATGATCATGTTGTCTGGCCTGTTTTAATATTTCTTCAAAAACAACATCATAAACTTGATCTTGAACATTGTAATAGCGTCCAATAACATCTTTGTGTACTTCATAATGATCAAATAAAGGCTTCGCTCTTTCACGAATTTGAGTTTGAATTCCTAAGCTATCTACTGCATATTCATGAAAAACAGCACAACGCTCAATCTCATTTTCATGAAATTGCATACGATCAATTTTCATTAAATATCCACGAAATCGCCCACCAAACTTTTCAGCTTCGATCCAACTGAGAAACTCGACAAAACGTTTACGATATTTCTTTTTGGGAATATCTCTTTGCTCCAATGCTGGGAACCAATGTTGGAGAATTTTAAAAATTTTCTTATCGTCCATTTTTTTATCATCCATTTTTTATTCTTGGATCAAAAGCCCAATCTTGGCTTTGCATTTTTAAATTTCAAAGCAATGATATCGGATCAATTTTAAGTTTTTATGACATAAATCTGGTTTTATTTACATTTATCGCTTTTTATTCTCAGTTTGTAGATTGGCGTTGCAATACTTTAAAGATAAAATATATAAAAATTGAATATGATCATACCAACACAAAATCAGTGTCGGGATAAGGACTTTGTAGAATGGCGCAATTCGCTGTCATCGGTTTAGGCAGTTTTGGTGAAGCAGTTGCACTAGAACTCACCAACTTAAATCACGATGTAATAGGTATTGATACATTAAAGAAAAATGTAGAAAACATTGCCGATAAAATCAGTCATGCAGTTATTGCAGATGCTACCGATGAACATGTGTTAGATGAACTGAATATCAAAAATTGTGATGCCGTGGTGGTTGCCATTGGTGAAGATATTGAAGCCAGTATTCTATGCGTACTGCATTTAAAAAATTTGGGTATCGAAAAAATCTTTGTAAAAGCCAAATCTAAATCACATCATATGATTTTGTCTCATTTAGGCATTACAAAAATCATTCACCCTGAAGAAGATATGGGGATTCGTGTTGCACAATCACTTAGTTATCCAATGGTGAGACGTTATATGGCGTTAAATAATGATCGCTATATCGTCAAAATTGAAATAGGTGCAAATTTACAAGGCGCGCAATTTCAAACGGTCATGGAAAATACCCCCGAACTTACAACCTTGTTATTACAACGCGGTTCACATGTACTGTATGATATTGCACCGGGGACGATTTTACAGGAAAAGGATATTTTAATCCTTGAAGGGCCTGTAGAAATGTTAAGACAATTTTCGATTCGTTTCTTATAGTTATAACTATGCGTTTATCTAAAAAAGAACTAATCAACAAAAAACACAATAGTATTAATCTCAGCCCACCGAGCTTACTTGCTTTAGGTTTTTTAAGCTTCATTATCATCGGAACACTATTCCTTAAACTTCCCTTTGCTAATCAAGGCAATTTGACATGGCTAGAGGCCCTGTTTACTGCAACCTCTGCTGTAACTATCACTGGGCTATCTGTCGTCAATATTGGCGACTCCTTAACCACTTTTGGTCAAGTTGTGGTGATGATACTGATCCAATGCGGCGGCTTAGGTTTTATGACTTTTGCAATCTTAGCTGCTTTGAGTCTTTCCTCAAAAGTTGGTATTCGGCAGCAAGTCATGGCACAGGAAACTATTGGTCAAACCAGTTTGGCCAAAGCGACCTTTACAGTAAAAGGGGTTTTTCTTTACTCATTGTTCTTTGAAGCGATTGGTACAGGGATTCTAACCATGGCTTGGTCACATCACTATGACCTTGAACATGCATTTTTTTATGCGCTTTTTTATAGTATTTCTGCTTTTAATAATGGTGGGTTTTCTTTATTCCCCAATAGCTTAATGAGCTTCTCTGACCAGTATATGGTGACATTTACCATCAGTATGCTGTATATCATCGGTGGAATTGGTTTTGTTGTCTTGATGGATATAAAAAGAGCCAAGCGTTGGAAAAAGCTTTCTACCAATAGTAAGTTAATTCTGTCTACGATTGCTGGCTTAAACCTCTTTGCTTTTATTGTTATTTGGGCAATCGAAGCTTCTAACCCCTTAACACTTGCCCCCATGTCTATTGGTGATCAAGCTTTAAATGCATGGTTCCATGCCACTGTACCTCGTTCATCAGGTTTTAACAGCTTGGAAGTCAGCAGCATGACCAATGCATCAACCTTAATTACCATGGTATTGATGTTTATTGGTGGCGGCTCATTAAGTACTGCGGGTGGAATTAAAGTCGGCACATTCATTATTATGATTTTAAGTGTCATTACCTTTTTAAAGCGTTCAGATGAAATTACTGTTTTTGGACATTCTGTTTCTCATCAAGCCACGTTTAAAGCTCTTGCAGTCATTTCGATTACATCGTTACTGATCTTGATTGGCTTTTTTACCCTACTGATTCTAGAACCTGATAAAAAGTTTTTAGACTTACTATTTGAAGCCGTTTCTGCGGCTTGTACTGTCGGCCTATCTCGAGGGATCACAGAAAATTTGCATGCAGGAAGCCAAATCGCTTTAATTTGTCTAATGTTTGCTGGACGCTTAGGACCACTAACACTTGCGTATTTGATTGCGACACCGAATAAAAGTCGTGTTCGCCATCCAAATACTGAAATTCAGGTGGGTTAATTGTTTTAATCATCAAGTGAATACAACTGAAACTGCTTTGTAGGATCATTTTAATCTTATCACGTATATCTAAAATAGGCTGAGACTCCTTAAATAGATTGCTCAGACAATCCTTGCAAAATGTATACTGATGACAGTATCCCCCATAAAAAAAGCGATCTTATCAATGATAGGATCGCTTTTTTACATCTTTCTAAGGATGATTATTCTACTTCTAACTCACTATTGCCTTTAATCAAACGATGCTCTGACTGCAAATATTCATCTGATTGCATTTCGAGTAAACGAGAACGTGTACGTTCAATTTCAAAAGCCAGCTTCTCTCCATCATAAATTTCAATAATCGAGTCTTGAGAGGTCAGTAATAGCTTTACTCCACGATCATAAAACTCATCTACCAGATAAATAAAACGACGTGTACCTTCTGACAGCAAATCAGTTAAGTGCGGAACATTACTCACCAAAACGGTATTATAAATATTGGCAATTTCAATAAAATCCGATGGGCTACGCGGTTTCATACAGAGTTCTCTAAACTCACACCACAATACATCTTCGGTATGGCCTAAAGTTTCAACAACACGGTTATTAATCGTAATTGGTTCTTCTGACACTGTTTGCGATGTGGTTAATGCATTAAAACGCTTTGCCATCCAGACTTTATTATCATCTGTCAGTGGTGATTTAAACAATTGCGCTTGTTTTAATACCCGTAAACGATAGTCAACACCCGCATCAACATTCAATACCACACAGTGTTTTTTCACCATTTCAATCGTTGGAATAAAACGATCACGATGGATTCCATTTTTATATAAACCATCTGGGGCAATATTTGATGTGGCAATCAAGGTAATGCCACGGGTAAATAATTTTTGAAATAAATCACTGAGAATCATTGCATCCGTTACATTCGACACAAAGAACTCGTCAAAACAAATTACTACAGCTTCTTTATAAATTTGATCTGCAACGATATCTAACGGATTACGCTGCCCAGAAAGCTTGTTTAACTCCTTATGCACAAACTGCATAAAGTGATGAAAATGCATACGGGTTTTACGGCGAAAAGGAATCGAATCGTAAAATTGATCCATGAGCCATGTTTTTCCACGCCCGACACCGCCCCACATATATACACCTCTCGGTGCAGTTTGACGACGGAAACGACGAAAAGCTTTCTTCGATGCTTTATAACGATTGATCAATTCTTGCCATACCCGCTCCAACTCATGTACTGCTTGAGCCTGAGCATCATCTGGTAAAAACTGTCCAGATGACAATGCTTTTGCATAACGCTCAGCGGGTGATACGGGAGTAAATGCTGTTGAAGTTGTATTCTGATCTAACATATCATTTTGTTACTTTTAAAGGCTAAAGGAAGTATATCGAATATTCATTTTTGATAAATAAAACTTTGGGATAATTCTAACTCTATATCTCATATCAGCACTACCTGTTTATTTACCATATTGACGCGGGCTTTGCCCAAACCAACGTTTAAAAGCATGATTAAATGCAGCGGGTTCTGAGTAGCCAAGTAATTCAGCAATCACCTCAATTGAATATTCCTTATATTCAATTAATCGCAATGCTTTGTGCTTAATCAGCTGTTCTCGAATTTGTTTATAGCTGGTATTTAATTGCTGCAACTGATGGCGTAAGGTTCTTTCAGGCACATTCAACGCCTGAGCTACTTCGGCCATCGAGGGAATAATCCCTTGCTGTAATTCCAAATAATCATTTACCCGTTGAATCAATGGCGCAATTTTCTGTTCTTCAGCATTTAATCGCTCAATTTCAGCAATACACTTGGCTTCGTAAACCCGATGTGTGATCGGATCTGCGGAGGGAATCGGCAGTTGCATCACATCTTCATTGATCCAAAAAGCAGCTTTTTCACAATTAAAATGTAAATCCGAACCGTAATAATCATGATATTGCTTTAATACATTTAAATCCTGAGGCTGCTGAAAAGGTAATTCGATTCTCACGCTGGGCGCTGTAAGTCCCATCATTTTATAAATATCATCCAGAAATTTATAAGTGCCAGAGATTTCGCATTGTGCTCTCAACAAACCCATTTCTGTTTCTAAATCTACTGGTTTGTAAGTTAATGCAATTTGATGATCACCTTTCTCAAGTCCTAAGACACCGTATAAATAGGTTAGACCTTGATAATGAACACCATTTTGAATCGCATCACCAACATTACCACAGGTCACCAAGAGCATAAGCAATGGACCATAGCCCGCCAAAGAATAATGCTGACCAATAAACAACCCCGTTTCTGGCTGCACACCCTGCCCAATCACTTTTTGTATATCCCACTCTAAACTGGGGTGAATGATTGAGCTGGGATCGAGTGCATCTGCTTTGATCCCAATGCTAGAAAGTCGTGAATCTACATCGATTCCAGCATTACGCATACCATGAATTAAATACATTAAACCGAGAATCGAGCGTTTCATTAGATCATCATTTGATTTCTACCCAAACTTTGTACTACAAAGATGATTTTTTGCAAATTGCCGAATATATCAATTTTTGTGTCAGTGCAATCATATTTCAAGCGCTGCATTTCCGATATTCTATGCAAAACTGGAAAAGTCAGAGCGAACAAAAATGAGTACAGCCCCTACGACTGAAACAAAAACCCAATCAACGCAAGTTGCAATTATCGGATAGGGATTTGGTGGTTTAGCCATGGCGATCCGCCTATTGCAAGCCAATATTGATGATTTTATTATTTTAGAAAAAGCAGATGATGTGGGCGGTACATGGCGTGAGAACCAGTATCCGGGTGCGGCGTGTGATGTTCAATCACATATGTACTCGCTTTCTTTTGCACCCAAAACGGATTGGTCAAAACGTTATGCCGAAGCACCTGAGATTTTTGACTATATTCAAGATTTAATTCAGCAATTCAATTTAAAGAAATACATCCAATTTAATCAAGAAGTGGTTTCTACACATTATGATGAGCATAATTTCAATTGGCATTTAACACTAAAAAGTGGACAAAAAATTGAGGCTCAATTTGTTATTTTTGCATCAGGGCCATTGCATGTACCACAGATTCCTAAAATTAAAGGGCTTGAAAAATTCAAAGGCGAAGTTTTCCATTCATCACATTGGAAGCATGACTATAATTTAAATCAAAAAAATGTAGCATCCATTGGTACTGGTGGTAGTGCAATTCAATATATTCCTGAAATTGCTGCAAAGGTGCAAAATCTTTATGTATTTCAAAGAACCCCTGCTTGGGTTATTCCTCGTGATGAACGTGCCTATAATGCACTTGATAAAAAACTATTTAGTCGCTTTGAATGGTTTAGGAAATTACACCGTGCACGCTTGTACTGGTCAAATGAATCACGTGTCGTCCCCATTGTAAAACCACAAATCATGAAATATGGTCAGAAACTTGCTGAAGCTTATATAAAATTCCAAGTTAAAGACAAAGAAATCGCCAGAAAACTGACCCCTGACTATATTATGGGCTGTAAGCGTATTCTGATTTCCAACAAATACTTTCCAACATTCAACCGTAAAAATGTTGAATTAATTACCGATGGAATTCAGGAAATTACTGAAAATAGCATCATCACCAAGGATGGCAAAGAACGTCAAATTGATTGTTTAATTTATGGTACTGGTTTTATTACAGACCCACGCATCTATTTAAAATCATTTGATTGCTATGGTGAACACGGCGTTGAATTAAAAACGGCATGGAAAGATGGTGCAGAAAGTTTTTATGGGATCAGCACCAAAGGCTTTCCAAATCTATTTCAATTGCTTGGTCCAAATACCGTACTGGGGCATAACTCTGTAATTTTCATGATTGAATCTCAAGTGAATTATATTTTGCAGTTGATTCAAATGGTTGCAAAAACACAGACTCAAGCAGTGACGGTAAAAGCTGAAGTACAAGATCAATTTAATGAAAATGTACAGAAACAGCTTGAAGGTACTGTATGGCAATCAGGCTGTGTCAGTTGGTACCAACAAGATGGTGGTAAAAACTTTGCATTATGGCCAACCTATACCTGGAAATTTTGGCTCAGCACTCGCAAAGTAAACCCAGCAGATTTCCGCTTATTAGGCCGTGAGCAAAGCGCAAAGCAAAAATCAAAAGCTGCATAAACTTGGTTAATATTCTTCTATAAATTTTCAACCGCGTTTCTGTGCTTCGACTATAATAGATAGGTATCCATTGCCTATCTATTTTTCATGCAATCACTTTGGCTTATTTTCCAACTTTTATTTTGTTTATGCTTAGGGTTTATTTTAGCCCGCAGAATTCCACAATCCATTGAAAAAATAGCTTTTAAAATACTGCCTTATTTTACCTATATTCTTTTAATTGCGATTGCAATGGAGTTTTCTCAAACAATTCATAATATTGCCAGCCCTGCACAGATTCTCACCAGTTCCATCACAATTGCATTCAGCACATCATTGGGTGCATTTTTTTGTTGTTATCTGGTATTTACAGCAATTGGCTACAAACCATCACAAGGTAAAGTTTCTGCTGAATTATTGATGGGTTCATTACTCAACATCAGCTATGCATTTATTGCACTAGCTGTAGGGTATGGCTTAGCAGAGTTGGCCCACCTTTTCGATGTTCCACTACATGTCAGCACATGGAATTTACTTTTAGTTTACATGTTACTGATCGGCTTGGATCTGGCTTACTCGCCACTGGATCGTTCTTGGTTAAACTGGAAAATTATGCTGGTACCGATTGCCTGCGTGATTGGCTCACTATTGGGTGCTGTTGCGGCATTTTTCTTGATTCAAGACATCAGTATGAAAGATTTAATCATGCTATCGCAAGGTTACGGCTTCTATTCTATGACAGGGATTGTGGTGACTGAATTAAAGAATGCCCATCTGGGAAGTATTGCGTTAATGAACGATTTATTTAGGGAGATTTTTGCCATTTTATTTATGTATATGATTGGATGGCGTTATCCACGTTCAGCAATTTCTTCTGCTGGTGCAACCGCAATGGATGTCACCTTACCTATGGTGAAACAAGCTTGCGGCAATGATTATATTCCACATGCAATGGTCAGTGGTTTTGTTCTGTCGGTATTGGCACCAATTGCGGTAAGTGTTCTAGCTGCACTTTAAAATTAAGTGCTGAATGTAGCATCCATCGTACTTTATCTGACGAGATAGCAATACTGATCAATAGAATCACTGGAATAAAAAGTTTTTTAAACTTCTGAAAAAAGACCTAGTAACGCAGATACACTACAGTGTATACACAGCAATTTTTATTATATAAATCAAAAAATCACCCTCTTAATCCAATGACAAAGAGGGGTTTATTTTTATAGAGTCGCTAAAATATCTTGTAAGGTTTTACTTGGATGTTCAGATTGAGTAATTGGACGACCAATCACTAAATGAGTAGAACCATCAAGCATGGCTTGCTTAGGTGTTACAATACGCTTTTGATCATCTGCATTTGCACCAGCTGGACGAATTCCAGGTGTTACTAAAGCAAATTCGGCACCTAAGTCCTGACGTAACATCTTGGCTTCCTGGGCCGAACATACCACGCCATCCAGACCACTTTGTTGAGTCAATTTAGCCAGACGTTTCACTTGTTCAAATGGCTCAATATCTAAACCAATATCACGCAAGTCTTCACGTTCCATTGAAGTAAGAACAGTAACCGCTATCAATTGTGTTTTATAGTTACCTGCTTTTAACCGTTCTACACAAGTTTCCATCATTTTACGCCCACCAGAGGCATGGACATTGACCATCCATACGCCCAAATCAGCCGCAGCACAAACCGCCTGTGCGGTTGTGTTTGGAATATCATGAAATTTTAAATCGAGGAATACTTCAAAGCCCTTATCATGTAGTGCCTTCACAACAAGAGGGCCTTCATGAGTAAATAGTTCTTTACCGACTTTTAAACGACATAGTGATGGGTCAAGCTGATCAGCAATTGCTAGGGCGTCATATTGGCTTTTTGCATCTAAGGCAACAATAATACTCACGAATCTCAGTTCCATCACATAAATTTTCGCTCATTATAAAGCGATTCACTCAATGTACAAAGTCAGAAAATCGACTTCATCACAAATCAATCAACTTTTCTTAAATATTAAGAATGATTTATCTCTGCTCTGAAATCAAAATTGCACGTGTATCTTGCTCTAGTGCTTCAAAAATATGCGCTTGATCTGCGGGATAAGAAATATAGTCCCCTGCTTGAAGCAACTCAGCACTGTCTAATAAACCGACTTTGGCAGAGCCCTGCATGATAATAATATGTTCAACACTACCAATAGGATGCGGTTTACTGCAACGCGGCTCACCCGGTTGGGTTGTAAGCATATACACGTCTCGTCGTGCATTGGGTGGGCATGTCGCCAACAAAACAGCCTGATAATTTGATATTTCAGAAACAACTGAAGCACCTTCGCCATAACGAATCACTTGTGTAGTTTGGGCTTGTGCTTCCATAAGTTTGGCAAAAGGAATATTTAAAGCCACACAAAGTGCCCATAAAGTTTCTAGACTCGGATTACCCTGCCCAGATTCAAGTTGCGAAAGCGTGGATTTCGCAATGCCTGCACGTCGAGCAACTTCTCCCAAAGATAATGCAGCACTTTTTCTTTCTTTTTGCAGATTATTTGCAATGATTTCAATTGGTATAGACATTATTCTTCCAAAAAATACGATCGTTCTGTTTGACGAACAATAACAATCAAACTATTATAACAAATGATCGTTCATTTTATCGAACGATCTTATTAACCCAAGCAAGGCTCATCTAAATGAAGTATAAAGAAATAAAAAATTTACCCAAGGCCCTGATAAAATCAATCGTGATTCTCTGCATCGCAACCGCACTGATCGGGATTTCATTAGGTACGCTTGCAGTCAATTATCAACTACCGATCTGGATACCTTTACTACTTTCAATCTGTGTCTTGGCTGGTGCTGCCGAGTTTACTTTCATTGGCATGATTGCTACTGGAAGCAGTCCGATTACAGCTGCGATTGTAGGATTGCTGATTAATTTACGACATCTGCCTTTTGGTTTAGCGATTACCCATTTTATAGAAAAAAATAAATTAAAATATTTTGCTACACATATTATGAATGATGAAAGTGTTTTATTTGGTTTAAGCCAATCTTCAAATGAGCTAAAACTGAGTGCTTATTGGCTGTGCGGAGTCGGAATTTTATTTGCTTGGCCCATAGGCGTTTTAAGCGGTTATGTATTGGGAAGTCATTTAGCTTATGCAAAATTACTGGGTATCGATACGATTTTTCCTGTCGTATTGTTTGCTCTTACCTTTAAAGCACTAAAAAGAAAATCTGCTCGAAAATAGGCAATGACTGGTGCAGTCATCAGCCTCGCTACTTTTCCATTTCTACCCTTAGGGATTCCGATACTTATGTCATTATTTGGCTTGCTTGTAGGAAGAAAATAACATGCATCAACAATTTATTATTTTGATCGGGATCATGCTGCTGGCGATGGGTACTTATCTGATTCGATATGCGGGACTTTCCCTCAGCCAATATTTCACAATCACTCAACATCAAGAGCAACTCTTTAATGATGCCGCAACAACTTTACTGTTTTCTATTGCGATTCTCAGTACTTTTTTTGAAGGTGCGGATTGGGCAGACTTAGGCAAAATCATGGGGGTATTGGTGGGTTTATTTCTGATTTGGAAAAATCACTCCCTTATCACGACGATTGTGATCGCAATGCTGACCACCACAATATTTCGCTTTGCAGAGTTTTTCTGGCTAGCCCAATAAAACTATTAAAGCTTAAAAAAGCGTTTTACAACAATCAAAGCGCTTTTTTAACAGCATAATGCAAATGATTACGCATGCTTAATTATTGATTAAATATACTGTTTTAATCTCTATGCTTATTTTTTATGGATACTTATTCAATCAATCTTAAAGCGCTTAAAATTCGTTTTATATTTGATCATTGTGAAGTACCTCACTTACTCCACCAAATAAAAATTTTCAAAACACTGCCTTTTCTAGATTTTAATCCTTACAACAGATAAATTCTTTTTCATATATTTAAAAACCTATACAAACTTAAAATAATATTAAATTAAAATTATATTTTTCTTATTCATTGCATCCATGTTTACACTAAATTTTTTATTTTTAATTTATCTATCTGCGCTATTTCCAAATATATTCTTTATAACTAAACAAACATTACATCATAACTAAACAATTAATCTCTTTGATAAAAAAAAAGTAATCATATTAAGTGAAGCAAAGTCGCATTAAAAAAACCTTCTGTTTTTAAAAGCAATCTAAGATGAACGCGATTTTATGATGATTTAAGCATTTAAAAATAGTTTACAGAGAAGCTAAATAAAATACTAAAAAATCATTTAAATTCAAGTTAATAATTTTTTTAATGAAAATGATCTAGTACAATGCAGCGTATTAAAATAAAATCCAAAATTTAATTAATCATGATAACAAATTATTTTAGAAAATCTTAAAAACTTATTCTCGCTTAATATAAGCAGATCAAAATAATTTGCTATAATATGACGCTATTCACAAAAAGTGACATTTTTTGTCACTTTTTAGTAAACAGAAACAAATTCTTGTTAAAATAAATAAACATATTAATTATAAATATCCTCTTGTATTTAAATAATAAAAAATAAATCCAAAACAAATAACGTTATATTGTATTTGTAACACAAAAATAATGTGATATTTGTCTCTTTTTTTCATTGTTTTTATTTAGGAAAAATTTATAGTAGCCCTTATTGTTTAGCTCCTAAACACTTCCCCTTTATTAGGAAAGTACCAGTAAAGGGCAAATCAACGCAGTATTGAGAGAAATTCTATGAAAAATATTCAATTGGGTTTAGCGATCATTGGCTTAGGTTTAGCATCTTCAACAGTTTTTGCGGCTGCTGATGGTACAGTAACAGTTACAGGAAAAATCGTTGATCAAACCTGTACAGTTGGTGGTACTGCTGGTAACTACACTGTTGTTTTACCGACTGTAGGTAAATCAACTTTAGCGACAGCGGCGACAACAAATGGCGACACTAAATTTACTATTAATTTAACAGCATGCCCTGTAGGTAATGTAGGTGTTTATTATGACAACACCAATGCAAATATTAATACTGCAGGTCGTTTAAACAATACCGTAACCACTGGCGGTGCAACAAACGTAAATATTCAATTATTAAACTCTGCAAAAGCAGTGATTGACCTAACTAAAGATCGTACAGGTCAAAACATTGTGACTTCAAATGTTGCAACTGCAAATGGTTCTGCAAATCTTGATTTTTATGCACGTTACTATGCAACAGGTGCAACAACAGCTGGTGATGTAAGCACAACTGCAACTTACTATGTTGTATATCAATAATTAAACATTTGGGTCTGTAAGTTTTTTAAACAGGTCTGGTTAATTTTTATATCTTAACCAGACTTGCATCTTCCCAAGGGTCTTTCAATGAAAAAACTATTTTTTATTTCTAGCTTGTTAATGCTCAGTACTTTGATTACATCCGCTCATGCTGGTATTGTGATTACAGGTACCCGTGTAATTTACCCAAGTGATAAAGAATTTGTATCTGTGCAATTAACCAATGTAGGTGATCAAATTGCATTAGTACAATCATGGGTGGACAGTAAAGACATTATTGCAGATCCAACCACAACCCAAGCCCCATTTATTGTTACCCCTCCAATAACCACGATTGAAGCTGCTAAAGGTCAATCTTTACGTGTCATTTTCAATCAAAAACAAAAACTTGCTACTGATCGAGAAACATTGTTTTGGCTCAACGTACTTGATATCCCAGCCAAGCCAACAGCTGAAGCAAATTACTTACAATTTGCGATTCGTAACCGCTTAAAACTGTTTTACCGACCAACTGGCATCAAAATGGAACAGCAACAAGCGTTTCAAAAAGTTGAAGTACGGCGTGTAAATAACCAATTACAAATCAATAATCCGACACCTTACTACCTAAATTTTGGTAAATCGAATCTTGTTTTAAAAAATGGTACGCCAGACGAAATTAAAAATCTAAGTTTTATAGAACCATTTTCAAAACAACAAATTGAGGTCGAAAATTTATCAGACGCTAAGTCCGTACAGCTTTATTTAATCAATGACTACGGCAGTTTATCGACAATAGAGAAACAGTTTTAATCTAAATTATTGGGAGAATTGTGCTTGAAACATTTCACACTTAGGTATAGTGTTTTGGCGCTAAGTCTATATCTATGCAATCAAAATGTTATAGCGCAAGCACCACAATTCGATAATAGCTTTTTATACGGCCAAAATTCTAAAACAATTGATCTTGAAAAATTTATTTCAAGCGATAAAGTCGCGCCAAATGATTACATCCTTGATATTTACCTAAATGGTCGTTATATCACTCGCTCTATTGTGCATATTTCAGATGATCCTGAATCACCTGAAAAGCAACGCTATTGTATTCCACGCAGTACTGTTAAGCAGCTTGATTTCAATCATAAACTTATCGATTTAGATAAAGTGAGCGGAGACTGTATCGATACACGCTTAATGAATCATGTCGTATTCTGGAAACTGAATATAGCAGAACAACGTGTGGATGTTTCAAGCCCTCAATCGATGTTAAATGAGCGACCATTTGGCTATATAGATCCATCACTTTGGGAAACTGGTGGAAATAGTGCTTTTCTCAAATATTACTACAATTACTATAATTCAGATTATGGTCAGGACAACAAACAAGATTCTAGTTTTCTCAATATTAATTCTGGTATCAATATTGATGATTGGCAATTCCGTCATTCTGGTAGCACCAGTATGGGAGATAGCAGTCATTCAGGCCAATATACCAGCTATGAAAATAAACTTATGCGAGTACTGCCTAGTTTAAAAACCCAGCTTACTCTTGGTGATTTCTATACCAATACAAAAACCATCAACAGTAATTCGAGTATTGCCATTCGTGGTGTACAGCTTGCTAGTGATGACAGAATGCTTCCGATTTCATTGCAAAGTTACGCACCCACAATTTCAGGTTATGCAAAAAGTAATGCTTTAATACGCGTTCGCCAAAATCAACAAATTATTATGGAACGCACTGTTCCTGCTGGTGCATTTAATATTGCAGATCTCCAAACACCTGGGACGGGTGGTACATTAAATGTAGATATTATTGAAGCAAATGGTGAAATCCGCAGTTTTGATTTACCTTATAATAATTTTATTCAATCTATCCGCGCACAACAGTATCGTTATCAAATTGCAGCAGGTACTTTTCGTCAAAATAGCAAATCCTATGATGAGAAATTAATCAATGCATCTTTTGATTATGGATTAAATGATTTTATCTCAGTAAGCAGTTCAGCACTGGTCAGTGATCATTATCAATCCTATATTCTAGGAACCGCATTCAATACTAAACTCGGTGGTATTGCTTTAGAAAGTAATTATGTTAAAGCAGATATAAACCAGTCCAACCAAAATTTAGACAGTTCTTTGGTTACGCTACGCTATAATCTTGCACTAAACAGTGCGAAAACAAATATCAGTTTAAACAGTACTATTTATGGAAATGATCAGTATTATTCCTTTGATGAAGCCATGCAGAATCGTTATATTCAAAAAAACAGTGCTGCATTGGTACTTAATGGTCGGCCCAAGTCATCAAACTAGGCAGAGTAAAACTTGAAGTGCGACATAAACCACCTAATTAATTTAAAGGGTTTATGGAGTATATAAAATTGTCATACCATCATCTTAACTTTGAAG
>NZ_JBIMBV010000013.1:0-140843 GCF_048551735.1 Acinetobacter legionensis | reverse complement strand
AGGAAACTCGAAGTTTTGATGACAAACCAAACTCTACAATTTACGTGTAGTGATAGCTAATCACTACAAAGAACAAGATACAAGATGACAAAAATCTCGCGTTGGGCGAGGTTACGTCCCGTGCTCCCACATTTCTATACAGATGTGGCGGCATCCCTGTCTCCCTACGGTAGGATAACTATATAGGATTCAAAAGTATGAAAAATGAATTGATAACCAATAGTTTCTAAAATTTCATAAAAACTTAAGCTTTATTTATGATTAATGACTTGATGGGTTTGAGAATAGATAAAAAATTGTGCTGTACCTACAGCAAGTACACATGAGGCAAGTATAAATTGCTGGTGATATGAAACTCCCCAATGTTGCAAGCTACTAAAACAGATTCCACCAATCAATTGAGTTACTGCAAAAGCTAATGTTGCCATGCTCCATAGTTTTTTATAGGCCACATGATAAAGATGTAAAATAGTATATGAAGTAAGGAAAACCACAGCAGGATTAAGCAAACCAGTAAAAAAGGATGATGTATAGGTAAGGATTGGATGAGTTGAAAAAATAGCAATCAAGATCGCAAAAACATACAGACTATATAATATTTTTAATGCGGTAGAATTGCCGAATTTTCGAGCTAATAAGTAAGCACTGATTGCACCTAAGGCACTGCCTGCACCATACAAAATCCAATTAAAGTTAATCAAATATAGATTAAGATGTAGGGTATTTTTAAGATAATCAATCCAAAACAATGAGTGAGGAACATAGGCAAAAGCACTAGAAGCATAGACAACCAGCAAACTAAAATACATACCATTAACTGTCCCTGTTTGATTGTTTGTTACGTTGATATGATCCAGATGATCTTTAAACTGATTGAGTAAATAAACAATGACCAAACAAATGACAGCAGAGAATGCAAATAAAATCATCCATGCAGATTGTGTGTTGATTCTGTCAAGATAAGGCAAAAACAGGGTTGCCAATAATACTCCAATGCCAATACCACTAAAGCCAATAAAATTGATGGTTAGCCGTTCTTCAGCTTTGCTGCAATGTGCAACGATACTGGGAGCTAGGATCATCAATAAGCCACCACTGATGCCTGAGATGACTCGCCAAAAGACATACCAGCTTTCGGGAAGACCTGAAAAAGCACAACTGAGTAAACTCACCATTCCAGAAAATGCCGCTAAAATGATATATCGAGGCATGGTAAAGTTTTGAGGCAATTTCATTGCCCAAAATGCACCAATTAAATACCCCAACAAATTTGCACTGCTTAATATACTGGCAAAGCTGGAGTCCCAATGATAAGCAAGACGGGTAGAGGGCAATAATGCAGTATAGGAAAATCGGAGAATGCCAATGCCTAAACACATACACAGGCATAGGAAGATACTCAGCTGAATTTTATTCGATCCTATCTTGGTCATTATGCAGATTATCCATTTTCCGTTAATTCACCTTAAGGTGAATTTAAAAAAATGACAATAAATAATCAGTATTTAGTTTAGGAATAATCAAGGCTTATTCACACAACTTAACCAGAGGGTAAAATCGGAGCTTATTGCAGGATATGTACGATTAAGATCAAGGGCTAAGTCTCTTTAGATCATTGTACAATTATGAATTGAACATGATTTAAAACAGATTGGCCCCTCGACAAGCAAAAATTCGTAAGGATTAAGCTTATAGATTGGCATCTACAGGATCTCCGATCGTATAGTAATGTCCACCTGCAACATGATGTAGGCTTTTCCATTCAGCACCAACTTCATGATAATACCAGTGACCATTTCGGAATACGCGATCATCCGCATATGCAGCGACGACTTTGCCTATAAATAAATCATGGCTTTGTTGATTATGCGGTTCAGGAATCAGTTCACAAATTAACCATGCAGCGCAGCCTTCAACCGCAGGGAGATGAAATCCCTTAAATTGGAAAAGTGGCGTATGGCAGTGTGAGAGTTTTTCAGAATCATTAAACTGACTGATTGAACCTAATTGTTGTACCAGTTTAAGTTGTTTAAGTGTCGGTACTTGCAGGATGAAATGACCTGACTTTTCAACTAATTCACGAGTTTTCGTACTTTTGTCTAAAACCACACTCACTTTGGCAGGCACAAGTTCTAATGCACAAGCCCAAGCTGCTGCCATGACATTATTTTCGTTTTCATACTGGGCTGAGACAAGCACGGTTGGACCGTGATTTAATAGGCGATAAGCCTTAGAAAGTTCAACAGTTTGGATATGTGAATTCATAAGATGGCCTATATTCTGGGTGTTAGTCTTTATTTGTATAAGCTTATACAAAAAATTCATGAGTAAGCTAAAGTAATGTTTTTATTATTAATAGTACATGTTGAGAAAACAACACTTAAATATCAAAAAATGCTAAAGACTATTGGATATTTCACAATAAGATTATAATAAAACGATCAAAACTATTGGAACTCGAATGAACTATACGCTCATTTTGAATATTGTCATATTCATTGCCTTGATCATACTGCTGATGCAAACCAGAAAGACAGATTGGAGTCTGGCTAAAAAAGTGTTTGCCGGTTTATGTTTAGGTGTGGTATTTGGGCTAGGATTACATTGGGTTTATGGTACAAATTCTGAAATTTTAACTGAGTCTATTCAATGGTTTAATATCGTTGGAAATGGTTATGTAAAGCTTTTGCAAATGGTAGTCATGCCATTAGTGCTGGTCTCGATCCTGAGTGCTGTGATTAAGTTACATAATGCATCCTCATTAGGCAAGATTAGTATTTTTAGCATTGGTACATTACTAATTACCACATTTATTGCCGCTTTGGTTGGCGTGTTTGTGGTCAATCTATTTGGATTAAGTGCGGCTGGTCTTGTACAAGGGACACAGGAAACAGCACGTCTTGAAGCAATTCAATCTGAATATATTGGTAAAGTCACAGACTTAAATGTACCTGATTTTATTTTATCTTTTTTGCCAACAAATCCATTTGCTGAACTCACTGGGGCACATCCAACCTCAATCATTAGTGTGGTGATCTTTGCTACGATGCTCGGTTTGGCAGGGCTTAACCTGATCAGAGATGATGCCGAAAAAGGCCAACGTATCGTCACTGCAATTGATACTTTGCAAGCGTGGGTGATGAAGTTAGTTCGATTGGTGATGACGCTTACACCTTATGGTGTATTTGCCTTGATTACGAAAGTCGTAGCAAGTTCTAAAGCCGCTGATATTGTTAATCTTGGTGGTTTCTTGGTTGCCTCTTATCTGGGGCTAGCCATTATGTTTGCAGTACATGCAATTGTATTGTTGTTGACAGGCGTTAACCCAATCCGCTTCTTTAAAAAGGTTTTACCTGTATTAACCTTTGCTTTTACCAGCCGTTCGAGTGCTGCAAGTATTCCATTAAATATTGAAGCACAAACTCGCCGTTTGGGTGTGCCTGAGTCTATTGCTAGCTTTTCTGCTTCATTTGGTACAACGATTGGACAAAATGGTTGTGCGGGTCTATATCCTGCGATGCTTGCGGTGATGGTTGCCCCAACAGTAGGGATTAATCCACTTGATCCGATCTGGATTTTAACTTTAGCTTGCGTAGTGACTTTAAGTTCAATTGGCGTTGCAGGTGTCGGTGGTGGTGCAACCTTTGCTGCACTGATTGTTTTACCGATTATGGGTTTACCCGTAACTTTGGTGGCTTTGCTGATTTCCATTGAACCTTTGATTGATATGGGGCGTACTGCGTTAAATGTTGATGGTTCGATGACTGCAGGTGTTGTGACCAGTCAATTGATGGGGCAGACAGATCAAAGCATTTTGCTTTCAGATGAGAGAGAAGAGTTAAAACATAGTTAACCTATTTTTCAATATTATTTAAACGCCATAAAAAACACCTAAATTACATTTAGGTGTTTTTTTTCAACTAAAGTTTATCAGTCAAACTCTGATTCATTAAATGCATATTCATTACAAGCTGATTTATTAAAACAAGTCAGAGTATTCACGACTATAAATAGCAGTTTATCACGATCATATTTCTGATAAATATGATGGTCTGCTGGTGCTAAAGCGTTCTATTTTGCAGCTTGATTACACTCAGCCAATTCTTTTGAATTTTTTGTCCAAATTTTTCCAGCAGAATTTTTATAGAAGGTGATTTTTCCAATTCGAGAGACCAAACTTTGGCATGAGTCGATTGAAAGTTGATTGCCCCAAGGACCAGACATTCGACATACAGTACCATCGCATTTCCAAACCACATTAGGGCCATTCTCTATAGGTACGGTAACTGTTCCTTTATGTGTGGTTCCAGCAATCCAAATGGTATCGGCTGCAAAAGTCAGTGGAGAACATAGGATTAGGCTGCTTATAACGACGCTTTTGAGTTTTATGCTTATTTTCATCGTGCTTATTCCATCATTATTGATCTAGGAAAGATTATAAACTTCAAATGAATCTATAAAACAGGTGTATTTTGAATGGTCAATACGATCAAGCTTCAACTGTAACCATTTTAAAACTTAGACTGTATCTGTAATCATTTTTAGTATTGCTTAGAATAGATTAAAATGAGGAGTTTTGACAATGAAAATGTACCAAGTTGATGCTTTTACACAAGAATTGTTTAAGGGCAACCCTGCTGCTGTATTGGTCTTAGATGACTGGCTGGATGATGCTCTGATGCAAAATATTGCCTTAGAAAATAATTTGGCAGAAACTGCTTTTGTCAAACGCATGGATGATGAAAATTATCAAATTCGCTGGTATACACCACAGGTTGAAGTCGATTTTTGTGGGCATGCAACCTTAGCTTCAGCATTTGTTTTATTTAAAGACTATACCCAAGCGAAGACGATTCATTTTCATGTTAAAGATTTGGGTATTTTTATCATCCAGCAAGCTGAGGATGGAAAGATCCTGATGAATTTCCCGATTCGTCAGCCACAAAAAGTGATCGATTATCCAGCGTTATTGAATCATGTCATTGATCAGCCTTTTAAAGAAGTCTACCTCAATGCGCAAGCGTATATTTTAATTTGTGAATCTGCACAAGATGTGATTGATGCAACACCAAACTTAACCAATATCCGAAAAATTGCAGAACAGTATCATGTGAGTACCGCATTAACTGCTGAGTCTGCAGGCTATGATGTGACCATTACCGCAGCTTCAAACGATTATGATTATGTTGCTCGCTATTTTGCTCCACATAAAGGAATAGATGAAGATCCTGTAACAGGTTCAATGCATACTGGTCTAGCGCCCTTATGGGCTGAAAAGCTAGGTAAAACACAACTTATTGGTTATCAGGCATCAGCGCGCGGTGGAAAATTGTTTTGTGCTATTCAGGATAGTCAACGTATAGAAATTTCAGGCTATGCACAGTTATTTATGCAAGCTGAGATTTTTATTTAAATTGATTTTAAGATCGACATGTTCAAATCATTACAAAAGCCGTTGAAATAAACGGCTCTTTTTTCAAAACTTTACTATAAATTTTGTTCAGAATTTCTTAAGATGTTTAGCTTATAAATGTTTAAAATTTAAAAAATTCTGGATTCTCCTATGCTCATGCAGTTGAAAAAACTCACCTTGTCGCTTTGTATTCTTGGTTTTAGTGCGTCTAGTTTTGCTCAAGCCATCCTGGTTAAATCTGAACATAATATCGAAGAATATAAGCTAGAGAATGGCTTTAGAGTTTTACTTGCACCGAATGACAAAGAAAGTAAAGTCTTTATGAATACGGTTTATTTGACCGGTTCATTAAATGATCCACAAGGCAAAGGTGGTCTTGCACATTTACTTGAACATTTAGCCTTTAAAGGCACACAAGATGTAAAAGGTGAAGAATTTCAACGCCGTTTAGATCAATATACGTTAATGACCAATGCCAGTACCGATTATTATTCGACTAAATATACCAATATTGTACGCCCAGACCAAAACACCCTAAATGAAGTGATTTATTTAGAGTCACAACGTATGGACAAATTGGTGCTTCAAGAACAATTCGTTCCTTCAGAAATCAATATTGTGATGCGCGAACGCGAAGTGCGTATGGATCAGCCTTTTGCTGTGCTGATGGATCAAATGTGGAAAGCAGCCTATGGCAACAAGTCATTAGGTCGTTTACCAATTGGTGATCTTGCTGAACTACAGTCAATTAAAATGAATGAATTGAACAAATTCTATAAAGACTGGTATGCACCGAATAATGCGGTAATGGTGATTGCTGGTAAATTTGATAAAGCAGAAGTTTTAAAAGCCATTGATAAAAACTTTAGTGCGATAGCTGCACGTAAGATTCCTCAACAAGCAACAGTACCTTTACTTGATTCTTCAACCATAAAAAATCGTAATTTTGTGGTGAAAAAGGGCAGTGATCTTGCCAAATTCAATATTTATATGAATGGTAAGAATGAAAAAATTCAGCCAGTATTAGCACTTGCGCCATATTTATATACCTTACAACCGAGTGGTCATCTATATTCCAGCATGGTAGAAACTGGTGTAGCGACCAATGTTCAGTCGACAACATGGTTAGATGATGATTTTAATTTGGTGTTTATGGGGGCGATTTATGCACCAAACCATGATGCTCAAAAAATTGACAGTGCGTTGATTGCCGGTGTAGAAAAAAATAAAAGCTTTGATGATGTCGAATTAAAACGGGTTAAAAATCTAATCCAGAATGCCAACGAGAGTTTATTGACCAGTGCTGCTGCTGTTGGTGGTATGTTAAGTGATTATGTGGTGTCGTCTCATGGTAATTGGGCACAATATTTTAAAGATCAACAAGCCATTCAAAAGTTAAGCGTAGCTGAAACTAATGCAACTTTAAAAGCATTTTTAACTGAACAGCACCGTTTTAATGGTGATATTCAACCGACACCTGAAGACCAGAAAAAGGCCTTAGAGCAAAAGCAAGCTGCTGAAAAACCAAAAACTTTAGATCAACAAGCTGCTGCAGTAGAACCGTTAAAAGATGTCAGTGTTTATCAAGCGGAAGTTGCCCAATATGTTGAAAAATCGAAACAATATTTAACTGCAACAGAGAAAAAGATTCAACGTGGCACTTTAAAAAATGGGATGAAGTATGCTTTATTCCCAACCTCGACACGTGATGATAAAACCTATGCAACCATTGAGGTTAATTTTGGTACAGCTGAATCTTTAATGAATAAGGCACAAATTCTCGATTTTACGGCTTATTTATTATTACGTGCTTCTGAGCAATATAGCTTACAGAATATTGCAGATAAAACTATTGAAGCAAGTGGTGCAGCAACTGCGACGGCATCGGATAACGGGATTACTATTCAAATTTCAGCGAAAAAAGAAAAATTTGAAGAGTTCTTTAAATATATCGTGTCGGTGATGAAGAGCCCTAAATTTGAACAATCACAATTTGATTTAATTAAATTACAAAGTTTATCTAGTTTGGATCGACCATATACTGAGCCTGAAACAGTATCCTCTTTAACCATTGCGCGCCTACTTGAAACCTATCAGCCAGGTGATTTACGTTATCATTTTGAACCAGAACTGGCTAAACAACAGATTCAAGCAGCAACCAATCAACAAGTTATTGATTTGTATAAAAAATACTTTGCAATGGACCATGCCTTTATTTCTATCACTGGGCAATATGATGCAAAACCGATCAAGAAGTTACTTGAGCAACAATTTGGAAATTGGTCAGCTAAACAACCTTATCAGCGTTTATCAACAGAATTTACCCCTTATAAAGCGCAGAAAGTGCATGCCCTTTCAGAACAACGTGAGTTTGGTAGTTATCAAGCTTTGCAGACCTTACCTGTAGGTGTAGACAATAAAGATGCCGCAGCACTGATTGTCTTTAGTTATATTTTGGGTGACTCGCAATTGTCTTCACGTTTAGGACAAGAGCTTCGTGAAAAAAATGCGTTGGTTTATGGTTTTGGTAGTCAATTAAACTTGGACTCTTTTAATGAAGCAGGTGCATTGTCGATCGAAGCCAATTACACAGCAGGAAAATCTGCTGAAGTATCGCAAGTGGTGCGTAAAGTGCTGAATGACTTATTAGCGACTGGAGTAACCAGTCAGGAGTTGGAAGCGGCTAAAGCCAATATCATGAAGCAACGTGTAACGTCTTTAGAAGATGAACGTGTGATTCATCGTATGTTAAACAGCCAGCTTGAACGCAATAAGAAAATGGATAGTCGTGCTTTAAGAGATCAAGAGTTTGCTCAACTGACCAAAGCGGATGTAGATGCTGTGATTAAGAAGTATATTAAACCTGATCAATTGGTTGAAGTGATGGCTGACCAATATGGTCAAGCTCAGAAAAATCTAAATTGATGATTTAATTACTCATTGACTTAAGGAAGCCATACATTTGTATGGCTTTCTTTTTTATAAAGATACAAGATTTATAAAAAAGAGCCGTCAAACTGTACTAATTTATATTCATTAAACTCTAAAAACCGAGGTATTGGACCTCGGTTTTCAGTTTAACGATGCTTGAAAAATAAATTATTTTTCAACAAATGCGCGTTCAATCACATAGTCGCCTAAAACACCCATTTTAGGTGATTCTTTGAGGCCGTGTTGATCAAGGAGCTCGACAACATCGTCAAGGAATGCTGGGCTACCACACAGCATTGCACGGTCAGTTTCTGGATTAAAACGTGGTAAGCCAATTTTTTCAAATAATGCACCAGATTCAATCGCAGTGGTTACACGACCTTGCGTATGGAAATCTTCACGGGTCACAGTTGGGTAGTAAACCAATTTGTCTTTAATACCTAGCTCTTCAAAAAACTCATTGTTTGGAAGTTCGTTGAGGATCAGGTCTTGGTAAGCCAATTCAGAAATAAAGCGTGTACCATGTACCACGATAACTTTCTCAAAACGTTCATAGGTTTCAGGATCGCGAATCGTTGATAAGAACGGTGCTAACCCCGTACCCGATGAAAGAAGGTATAAGTTTTTACCTGGATTCAAATCATCAAGTACCAAAGTACCTGTAGGTTTTTTTGAAATTAGAATTTCATCGCCAACTTTTACTTTTTGCAAAATAGAAGTTAAAGGACCATCAGGCACTTTAATTGAGAAAAACTCTAATTCTTCTTCGTAGTTAGCGCTTGCAATAGAATATGCTCGCATTAAAGGCTTACCATTGACTTCAAGACCAATCATCACAAATTGACCATTTTTAAAACGTAATGCAGTATCACGTGTGGTCTTAAAACTGAATAGAGTGTCATTCCAGTGGTGTACGTGAGTAATCTTTTCGACGTTGAAAGCAGCCATTAAAGGTCTCAATAAATTATCAAATTAGAACAGCCTGCTATTCTAATCTAAAATCATTCTCGATAAACTGAATATATTTAATTGAACTTATCAGAAAAAATGATTATGACTGAGTTAAGTCTCCCGATTATTGGGATTATGCGTTCTCCTTATGTTGAAAAATTTGGTATTCCTCGACAACCAAATCTGGTTCAGGTGGAGTCTTTTATCGAAATGCATGCACCCTACAACGTCTTGGAAGCATTTGAGGGAATCGAAGAGTTTAGTCATTTATGGTTGATCTGGCAGTTTCATGACAATAAAAATCAACAAGATAAAGATAAATTCCGTCCTCAAGTGAGGCCACCACGGTTAGGTGGAAATAAAAAAATCGGTGTATTTGCAACACGCAGTATGTATCGTCCTGCACCGATTGGCTTATCTGTAGTACAACTTAAAGCCGTTAAAAAAGAGGGTAATGCAGTTCGTGTATATGTGACAGGCAGCGACCTTTTAGATGGTACGCCAATTGTCGATATTAAACCTTATATTCATTATTCTGATGCTGTGGATGCGGCGCAAAGTGGTTATGCCCAGCATGAGCCTGTTCGTAAACAGGTTATTTGGTCTGAGCATGCACAGCAATTAAAAAGTAAATTTCTTCAAACAGCTGACATGGACCAAAAATATATCGCTGAACTTGAGTCGGTACTGGCTTTAGATCCTCGACCAGCTTATCAGCATGATGATGCACGTATTTATGGAATGCGTTTTGGGAAATTTAATATTAAATTTAGTTGTGTAGAAGAGGGGATCCTGATACAGGGCATTGAGTCGTTCAGTTATTGAAAACGTGATTCCATATCCTGCTTAAAACTTATGCGCTTTTGTTCGCAGTGATCGGAGCATCTCGGTTTAAAGAGCAGGAGAGTATCTACAATTACTCTAAAGTGGCTGTCTTGGCAAACTGCAGCAAATCTTGTTGTGATTTCAGCAAAAGCCGTTGCCGTTCTGCGGCAACCCAGCCCAAAGCAAACCAGACTTGGGGTTCTGTTTTGACCAATTTTTTTAACACATCTTCAGCAACAATCAGGTCATTGTAGAGACCTAAACTTTCTTGAGCAGGTTTAATGGCTTTTAAATATTTTTTGACTTGGCTTTTATCCGATAATGATGCTACAAACTCAATACTATAACGCAAACGCTTTAAGTTTTTACGAGTACGGTGCCGTGCTTCGATGTCTAAATTTAAATAGTTTTTCGCATCAGTTTGAATTTTGCAATGTAATTGCCTAACTTTTTTAAATGCTGCTTTATGTACAGCTATTTGAGATTTTTCATTTGATTCTTGGGCAATAAATTGAATCAGGGATAGGACTAAATAATTAAAATTAAAAGATCTAAACAGTTTGGTTAATTTTTGCGAATCAACATCTTGAGGTTCTGGAAGTTTAAACTTAGGTGCACCAGCCGCTTCAAGCTGAGGTAATAACTCTTCTCGAATCATATCTAAATCACGAGCCGAACCAAGTTGTCTAAATAGTTCGGTTAACTGAGTTTGCCAAGTGGGATCGATATGCAAAGACCAATTCGAAAAGGTTTTTAAAGCGCTTCTTAAGCGACGTATTGCCACACGTGCCTGATGAATATGTTTGGAATTAAAGTTTCCAGATGCAATTGCTGTACTGTTGGGGAGTAGATGAGATAGACAATTATTCACGATCTTTTTGAATGCATTCTCAGGATGATCCTTTGAATCAAGAATAATTGGCGTTTGCAACTGTACGGGATTGTCTGGAGTATTTTGTGCAAGCTGAAAACCTTGTTGCGCTTTGCTACGGGTATCAAGCCATAAGTTATAGCGTTTCATCCGAGGTAAGATAAAAGAAATTAGATCTTGAACAGTACCTTGTTTCAGTTCAAATTCTAATTCACGTAATGCGAGATGCTGTTGATGGGCGATGATATGACCATGATCATAACTGACTTCAATTTCACTATTTTGAAATTTAAATAAACTGAGTTTTCTTTCGATGTCTGTTTGAAACTGAACTTCTAATCCGTCTTTATGTTGCTCTAATAAGCGTTTAATATTTTTAGCAATATGCTTATTACTGAGATAATTTTTTAGATCTAATCCTATTTCTGAGCTTCCGATGTTTTCCTCAAATTCTGCACGTTTGAGTCTTTGTTCTGTTGGAAGTTTGAGGGTTTGTACCCATTGCTTATTTTCTTGATCATCTTCAAGGCGTTGACGAAGCGAAATGGAATGCTCAGACAAAATAAATTGTGCCGTATCATAGTATTTGGCTTGTAAGTGCTGAATATTGGTATCTTTTCTTTGAAACGCTTTAATGAGCATTTCTTGCTTTTCTTCAGGTATTTGGAATTTCAATTCAATTTCAAACATGCTTATCGTTCCATTCTTATTACTTATTCTTTCGATTTTAATCCGATAAATTGTTTTTTTTGAGTTTTTAATGAATGATTACAAATTCGCAACGTGAATACTCACGCGACTACTATTCTTCAATTTTATGCAGTATTTAAAGAGATGATTTTATTCAATAACTTTAATCAATAAAACCATCTCTTCTTGCTGCTGATTTATTTTAAAAACTTACGGCTAACCAAGAACTGTTCTGTCGCTTCAAGCAGTTTTTCCGCATAAGCTTCTTGTTTTGCGGTAAGCCAGCCTAAGGCAAACCAATCACTGGCTTCTAGGTCGGTTTGTTGTAGGTAAGATGATGATGAAGCAAGCACTTGATATTGCTCACAAGCTTGTTGAGCATCATTTAAAGATTTCGCATATTTCTGTAAGTTCTTAACATCATAGATATTGGTTAGGATCGGAAAGCTAAATTTTAATTCATTTAAATGCTGAGCCAGCGCTTCTAAACTTTCAAGGTCAGATAGATCGGCTTCATTTAAACTTTCTTGTAACTGTCGATACTGATTTTGCAATGTATTTTGCGCAAACCATTTTAAGTCATGGGTTGGCGCTTTCGCAGACTGTCCTAAACTGAACATGAGTAATTCTAAATAGTGCTGCACATTTTGAGTTGATTTGACCAAATTGATAAGTTTTTCATTGGCATACAAAATATCCCGATCTAAACTTTGCGCCGTTTTCGGATTTTGCAGTAAAGCACCTAATGTGCGTTGCATATGTTCAAAATGCTGTAAGTTTTTAAAATGACTCTCAAACGCTGAAAGTTGATGTGACCATTTATCCGTTTTGGTATCTGTCCAATCCTTAAAAAGAGAAAGACTTAAGTGTAAATGGTGTAGGGCCGTCTGTGCTTGAATAATATGTTCAGGCTGGGCAACCTGTGCAGAAATCGCGGCAATATTTGGCAATAAATGTTGTAATTGACTGGCAATAAGCACTCGTAAATTTTTATCTGCAGTGTCTTTTTTATTTAAAATGGTTTCTTTGCTGAGCTGTGCTGGACTGACTTTTTGATCCACAGTTAATAAGTGTCCAAACTCAGCTTTGCTACGTACATCAAGCCACAAATGATACTTTTTAACCCACTCAAAACTAAAAGCTAAAAGCGATTGAATTGAGCCACTTTTTAACTCAAATTCAACCTCATGAATTTCTTGTTTTGAGGTTTCGGTTCTGACTTCACCAATATCGAGGCTGATTTCAATTTCAGCATCTTCAAACTGAATCACACGGATGGTACGTTGGATGTCGGTTTCAAATTGTAATTGGAGTTCATCAAATTTATCCCCCAATGCATTTTTTAAAACAGCAAGTGCTTCGGGTTTATTCTGGTAAATATCAATATCTAAATGTGGGGCTTCAGCAAGCTCACCTAAATCAATATTGTCTTCAAAGCGTTGCAAATGGCTTTTGGTGGCGGCTTTTAATGTTTGTACCCAACGTGTTCCTTCTAAGCGTTGACGTAGTGCAGCGCCGTGTTGGGACATCTGACGATCAGGTGTGTCGTAGTATTTTGCTTGTAATTGAATAATTTGGGATTTTTTAGGATCTAATGCTTTGAGGAGTGCATTGCGGCGGGCTTCCGGAATTTGAAACTTTAATTCAACTTCAAGCATGTGAGGGTCCTAAGTGTTAATCATGGTTATTAGATAATTAAACATTATTGAATGTTTAATCGGGCATTGTAACTTAAAATGTGTCATCAGAAGACTTGTATAGCATGCCATTTGAGTATTTTTTACCGCAATATCGTTACTCATTAAATATTTAGAATGACAAAATTTCCTATTTCGTGACTTGTATGGTCTGGGCAATACTTGAAGTCGTAAATATAGATGAATTGTCAACAGACTTGATATTGAATTTGGCTGTTATTGCAGCATAAAATAAACTAAGCTGATTAAAAATAAAACAGGATGATTGATCATGAACGCGTATGTTGAGCCTAAATCGGAATTAGAGCAAAACCCGAAGTTTGAATTACCAATTAAAAACTATTCAGAATTTTATCGTTTTTATTTAACTGAACACCGTAGCATGATGAGTCGCCGTTTGCATGCAGCTGGAAGTAGTGTCGGTATTTATTTTTTTAGCAAGGCAATTCGTCAACGTAAAGCAAAATACGTGGTCTATGGACTGCTTTCAGGCTATGCATGTGCTTGGGTGGGGCATTTTGTATTTGAGAAAAATAAGCCAGCAAGTTTTAAGCAACCATTTTATAGTTTTATTTCAGACTGGCGTATGCTTTCCGATATTGTACGTGGCAATTTAAGTTTAAAAGACCGTAGTCTAGATAAAATTGAGAGCTAATCTTGTCAGTATAGTAATAAATTAAACAAAAAAGCTTAGAGATTTCTAAGCTTTTTTGTTTTTGTCACGTCTTCGCTGAGAAAACTTGCTTATAATCCATTTATTTGATTGTTTGAGAATATTGAATGCGCGGTCTTTACCTGATTACCAACGACGATCCAATCCAATTATTATTAGAAAAACTCGAAGCTGCTTTAAGCACTAAGCAAGTCGCTATTCTTCAGTATCGCCGTAAAAAAGTAGCTCAATCTGACCAAGCAAAAGAAGTGAAGCAGATCAAGCAACTGTGTGAAAACTATCAGACACCATTTTTGATTAATGATGATTTAGATTTAGCTGAACAATTTAGTTTAGGTGTTCATCTTGGGCAGTCTGATGGTGAAATTTCAGATGCAGTGCAACGTTTACCACACGGTGTCATCATTGGGCGGACTTGCTTAAACTCAATTGAGTTGGCTGAAAAAGCAATCGCTGAAGGGGCAAGCTATGTGGCCTTTGGCGCAATTTATGCAACATCGACCAAACCTGAAGCAGGGAATATTGGCCTAGCGACATTACAGCAGGCATCTGAAAAGTTTGATTTACCTATTTGTGCTATTGGTGGTTTAACAGTTGAAAATTCTCAAGCTGTGATTGAGGCTGGTGCTGACCTTTGCGCTGTGATTAGTGATATATTAGCTTTATCAGTTGAAAATATTCCTGCCCGTGTCGCAGCTTGGGCACAGTTATTTGCAGAAACTGCAAAATCTTAATTTGTATCGTGATTTTTTATATCATTTTGAAATTTTAGTATTCTACAGGATTGAGTCGATTTATGAGCCTATCTCCAAAACAAGAGCAATTGTTTAAACAAGCCAGTAAACATATTCCAGGTGGAGTGAATTCTCCAGTACGAGCGTTTAATGGGGTGGGTGGTACGCCAGTATTTATCGAAAAAGCCAAAGGTGCTTATTTATACGATGTCGACGGCAAGCGCTATGTGGACTATGTGGGTTCTTGGGGGCCGATGATTTTAGGTCATGCACATCCTGATATTATCCAAGCAGTTCAAGAAGCAGCGGTTGATGGTTTAAGCTTTGGTGCACCGACGGTACATGAAACCACACTGGCTGATTTGATCTGTGAAATCATGCCATCAATTGAATTGGTCCGTATGACCAACTCAGGTACTGAAGCAACCATGACGGCTATTCGTTTGGCACGTGGTTATACAGGTCGTGACATGATTGTGAAATTTGAAGGTTGCTATCATGGACATTCAGATTCTTTATTGGTTAAAGCGGGTTCAGGCATGTTGACCATGGGTGAGCCAACATCAAAGGGTGTACCTGCTGATTTTGCCAAGCATACGGTGACCTTGCCATATAATGATATTGAAGCTGTTAAAGCTTGTTTTGCGAAATATGGTCAAGAGATTGCAGGGGTAATTGTTGAACCTGTTGCTGGAAATATGAATCTGGTTAAACCAATCACAGGTTTCTTAGAAACGATTCGTGAGCAATGTGATCAATACAAATCAGTATTTATTATTGATGAAGTGATGACAGGTTTCCGTGTAGCACTCGGTGGTGCGCAAGCATATTATAATGTAAAACCTGATTTAACGACTTTGGGTAAAATCATTGGTGCTGGATTACCAGTTGGTGCATTTGGTGGAAAACGTGAAATCATGGAATGTATCGCGCCTTTAGGCGGGGTTTACCAAGCAGGAACCTTGTCGGGTAATCCTTTGGCTATGCGAGCAGGGATCAAAATGTTTGAAACCCTTCGCCAACCTAACTTCTACAGCGATTTGTCTGCAAAATTAGATCAATTATTACAAGGTCTACAAGCGGCTGCAGATGAAGCTGGAATCCCATTCTTTACTCAACAAGCGGGTGGTTTGTTTGGTCTTTACTTTACTGATCAAACCGAAATTAGCAGTTTTGACCATATTTTAAAATGCGATATTGAAGCATTCCGTAAATTCTTCCATGGGATGTTAAATCGTGGTGTAAACCTTGCTCCATCTGCATTTGAGGCAGGCTTTATTTCAGCTGCACACAGTGATGAAGATATTCAGTTTACCATTGATATGGCTAAACAAGTCTTTGCTGAAATGCAAGCTTAAGGGGATTTAAGACCACTTCAATTGCTTGAATAAATGAGCAGAATGGACAGTCTTTTTGAATCAAGTTTGATTTAGAATAAAAGCCTGTAGTCCTTAGACTACAGGCGTTTTTTGTGATTTTAGACATTATAATTCAGGAAGAAAATATGCAAACCAAACACTATTTAACCTTATCTGATGCAGAGTTTTTATTGAATAAAGCACATCAATATGCAATTGATCATGCTTTTAATGTCAGTATTGCCATCGTTGATGAAACGGGCAATTTATTGGCAATGAAGCGTATGGACGGTACTTCTGCATTGACGTCGAATTTCTGTTTGGACAAAGCCAGATGCTCTGCATTAAGTCGTAGACCGTCAGGATCATATGAGACCCTTATCAAAAATGGTCAAATGGGATTTTTAACCATGCAGAGCGGCTCAGGGATGTTGGAAGGTGGTGAGCCTATTTTGTATCAAGGTCAGTTGGTTGGTGCAGTGGGTATTTCAGGAGTGAAATCATTTGAAGATGCTGAAATTGCACGACATGCAATTCAAGCCTTTCTTGCTCAATTTAATTAAAATTCTATACTTAAAAATTATGTGTATCAGTAAATAAGTTTGAAGAGGTGTTTAAGTAAACACCTCTTTTATCTTGTAAAATTACAAACGATAGAATTGTTTGGCATTATGGTGGAAGATATTTTCCAGTGCATTTTCATCATATTGCATCACGATATCACTAAACGCATCAATGATATTCACCAGACTGGTATTGACCCGATCCATTGGGAAATTGGAAGCGAACATCACCCGATAGGTGCCAAAACTTTCCAAAGCATGCAGAATTAGTGGTGCAACAAGATCAATGATTTGTTGCTTAGAGGCCAGTTGTTTTTTCTTATAAAATTGATGACCAAGCACTGGCATAAATAGACCAGACATTTTGGTATATACATTTGGATAAGCAGATAATTCAGCAATAGCATCTTGCCATTGATAAAAAATATTTTCACGTGCTGTTTTTGATAAGCCTGTATTTTGTCCAATTTTACCAAACAGGCCTGCTGGTGTGCCAAGGTGGTCTAAAACAATTGAGGTTTCGGGGAACTTTTTTGCCAGCTCAATTACATCGGGAATTTGATGAGAATACACCCAAGCATCAAAACTCAGGTTATGTTGCGCGAGTTGTTCAAAGCCTTTTAAGAACTTTTTCTCAGTATATAGGTGTGGGAGATCCGTCCAATTATGCACGCCTTTATCTTCATGAAAGGAAGCCATGCGGCGTATACCGCGCAAATGTTTAGATGCTTTTTGGTGTAACTTTAAAATCTTTTTGAAATTAGGATCGCACGGGTCCGCGGTAGCCACGATGCCACCAAGTTTTACGGTATTTTCATTAAAGGGTAAGGATTCAATAAATTCTGTTTCACCTACGACACCTTTGCCTTTCTGTTTGGCCCAACTGGCTTCAATATGCACCACTTGTTCGACCGTATATGAGCCAAGATCATGTTTATAGTCTTGTGGTAAATAGGGTCGGGTAATGTGTTCCGTTAGTCCAACCGTTTCAATCAAATCTTTAGCTTTGACTAAACGAACCATTTTATCAAGTAGGAATGGATGCTTGCCCAAAAGCTTTACCGCAAATGCTGCTGCATGAGGGGTGTTGTAGGGATCCCATTGGTGAATATGTGGGTCAATGATTGGAAAATTCAAATCTTGCATATAACGTCCAAATTGTTATTTATTATCAAAATACAATACATGAATTTTATAAAAGATGAATATTGTCGCTTGGTAAAATTTATGAAGTAAAGCCATTGGAAGGAGTCAGTTGATTTATTGTTTTGGGGTGACTGCCAAAACTGTTATAAAAAAATAGCCTCATTAATGAGGCTATTTTATCAATGCTTAGATCAATCTAAGATGATTTAACTTACATCAGTGTTGATGATCATGGTCATCATGATCATGTTTGTGGGTATGAAAATCTTCGTTTTTACGGAAGCGGAGATAATTTTCAAACTGTTCACAATACTCATCATAATTGTCTTCAAGCATCATTTGGAATTGTTGCAATATATAAGACATGACTTGTTCTTTGGCATCACGCATTTCATCACCATCTTTAAAGGTGTTTGCAGCAACCCAAGTATTAAAACGTGCAGTAGCGAAGAGCATTGCTGAGCTGACTTGTCCACGAAGTTCTTCTGGCTTAGGTTGCTGTCCTTTCGCTGGGCGGCAAAACTCATTGGCTTGTTTGATGAACTCATCCGCACGCTCAAAAAAAACAGCATTTAAGGCTTCTTCTTCGGTGACATCAGTAGCATCGATTTTTTGAGACATGACTTTTCCACATAGCGTATTTCATTGGTGCGCTATTATAGGCAATCCACAGGTTAAACGAAACGCTTTACTTCCTCTGTATCTGAATTTGAAAAATAGCTGTCAAAATTTTCTTGATATTCATCAAGATGATCTTCAAGCATGAGTTTAAATTGTTCCACGTAATAGTCTAAAATGACTTGGCGATCTGTTTTAAAATCTGGCGCTTGCTGGTAGGCGCATGCTGCATGCCAAATGCTATAACGGGCATTGGCATACATAAATGACGCACTGATCTTTCCCGGGTGTGCTGTCAAGTGAGACACTTGATGATTTTGATCTGCAAATTGATTGGCAAGTGCGATAAATTCATCCGCGCGCTCATAAAAGTATTCGTCAGCTTCAACTTCTTCAGATTCTTCAAAAAAATCATTATTTTCGGACATTATCATTCCTTTTCATAGACTTGTTTCATTGATATAACTATAGCATACTCAAATAGCCTAAGCTTAAAAAATACTCAAGGAGTAGATAATGCAAGATGCGATTGCCATACAAAGCTTGAAAAGTGATATTGCATTATTACGTCAAAATATTTGGCCACCTGTAAACTTAAGCAATGTTGAAGGTTTGCCTATTTATTATGGGACACAATCGGAAGTAGATACCTACTATAAACAGTGGCTTGGTTTGGTTGAAAGGGCACAAATGTTGTATCAACCTTTTATGGATGATGAGGTTTTAGATGTTGCTCAATTACCTAGCCATTTAAATTTACCTTTGTTTTTCTTTCATGTAGATCGGATTCGGATTAATAAAACCCGTGCCAAAGAATCAAAGACTTTTCGTGGAATTGCTGCATTGGTAGAGAAATGTGGGCAATTTGAACCCAGCCAAATTAAAAAAATGTCACAGTGGTTAAACAGTGATGATACCGCAGCCTTGGTTGCACATCGTGAGTTCATTGATTTAAGAACCTATATTTTTCAGTTTGGACAAAGTGAATATACGAGAACACGATTTTATGTGAATGGTTTAGTGCTGAGCACTGAAAAAGATTTTGAATTGGTGGATGCCCGCGATAAGCCGCGCAAGTCAAGAAATGATAGCTATGCTGATCCTTTAGCGGATAACAATCTCTGGAAAGTATTTGGCAAATATCGTTAGACTGTTGTGAAATAGAAGGTTGTAGATTTTGTTAAACCTGCTGTGATTTTTAACTTTGTTATTTTTCTAGCTGCAAATTGAAACGATTAAATTATCTTAAACACTGACTAAAAATAAGATTTAGTCAGTGTTATATAAAAGAATATCTTTTATTTTACAGCATCAATTGCAGCACTTGCTGTTTTGTTAAATAGCGTACATTCTGACTTTAAGCCATTTAGATAAGCTTCTTGTAACTGAGCATTTATACTGTTTTTACCAAACTCAGCAACAGCGTCTTGATAATCTCGTTCATATTGCTTAATTTTGTTTGAAAGTATGTCATATTCACCTGCAGTATAATAGTTTGCTGGGTAATAGTCAGAGCCGATTTTAGCTACAGCATCAACCGATGTATTCAGTTGCATGTCTCGGGATAAATCTAAGTTGAACTTTCCTAGCACCGTTGAAATATAACCGTCTTTAAAATATTTTGATGGGTCGTAATTATTCAGACGATAGCCTGAATAAAGATCAGCGAAGCTTATATTTGTTGAAGAGGAAATAGATCGTAAACATGTTGATCCAGACGGGAATGTTTTGCCTTTAAGTTTTTGCACATAATATGAAGAATAAGTGCCAACTATTGAGCTAAGCGCAATATTTGAGCCAGCATAATGCTCAAATCCATCGATATATGGACTAATTGCTTTGCCTGTTAAGTTGACTGTTTCAAATTTTTCAGTTAATTCTAATTGGTTATAGTTACGTGATGAATAAGGTGTAAATGTCCAAACTGTCGCTGTTTGCGATTTCAGCGTTGCATATTGATAGCCAAAATCAGTTTTACTTTTAGGCGCATCATAGAGTCCATCTGTTGCTAGATAATCACTTAAAAGATCAGATGAAAGGAACTGTGTTGAACCATCAACGTTATATTCACCATTGATGTACATTTGCTTATTGTTAAAACTAAACTTTACTTTAGTAAAGAGGTTAATGTCTTGGGTTGAAGCGCCAGTTTCATATCCAAACCATTCAGACTCATTGTTTGTTGTATAATCCCCAGCATCTGAATCACCTCCACATGCGGTTAAAAATAATGAAGAAATGATGGTAAAAGACAGTAATTTAATTTTCATGAATTATTCCAAATTATAAAATATTAAAATTTATGAGTATAAAAATTCTCGCTGTCATCATATTTCAACATTTTATTTTTTCAACATTTTTTTGATGAAATTTTAAAATTCTCTTAATTTTTATAATTATATATTGATCGAAATCTTAAAATAATTTTGCTGCTTTTCAATTTCATCCTTGCAAAAAGTGCTTTAATATTGAAGAACCCAAACAAAAACTGTAATAAACATCGTCATATGCAAAATTTGAATTGGAGCAAAGATCAAGGCATAGCGGCTGCCACCACTTAAAAATGCATTTATCGATTTCGCAATGGCATGTGCTGCTAAACCTAAAACAAAGGCGAGAGATAAGATGTGATTACTCGGTTCTCCCTGAATGACAATTGTGGCCAAAGCGCCATGAATTTCAAATAATGAGGCCAAAAGCGTACCTGCAATTAAACCCGCATCACCCAATAAAAGATTTAGCCCATATACACCCGCCTGAATCAAGGTTAACGACACTGCAATAATGGCTGCTTCATTTAGACTAAACATACGACTATCTACAAGCTGGTTATTCTCAATCGGTTGTGTGTGACGCATAAACCATAAGGCAAAAATGGTTAGGATCGCGATAGCGATTAGGCAGGGCAGTACAATGAGTTTGAACCAAGTAATACTGATACCAATCACAATAATCATGAGTTGTAGTAGGGTTGCCACGCAAGACATTAATGCTGCCCCAGCATTGGCTTTGGCTTCTGCACGTCCATTTCGGACTTCTAATCCTAAGCTGGCAATGGTAGCGGTACTGGAAACAAAACCTGAAGCAAGCGAAGACAACAGCATAGCATTTTTTGATGACAATAATCGTTTGGCAATATGTGCAAGTGCTTGCACCGCCAAGATTAAGGTGAGTAATTTTAAAATAACATAGTGGTTAAGCACAGCACCCCATAAAGCTTTGTTTGGTGTCAGTGGCAATGCAATTAATAACAATGCCAGTAAGAAAATTCCATCTTTAAATTCAGATTCTGTAATCCATTTCCCGGCAATGCCATGCATAGAATGTTTGGTCATCAACAAGACGGTGAGGATGACCGATAAACCTGCGGCAAAAGAAATATTCCAAACGCACATTCCACCGATAAAATAAGTGAGTATAAATGCAATTTCAGTAGTTATACCGGGATCATCAGTTTGATTCTTTAAAGAATAAATGACGATACCACCTGTAATGAATGCACCCGCAATACCAAAATAGGGACCAAACAAAAAACAAACAGCACCAAGTAAAGCACAAATAGCAAAAGACCTTAAACCCGCAAAACTATTTTGATTTTCACGTTGCTGACTTCGTTCACGTTCAAGACCGATAAGTAGACCACAACCCAATGCAGCCGCAATGATGGTGAGGAAATCAGTATAAGAGCCAAATGAAAATGGATATAGCGATATAAAATTCATAGTGCTCTCCAAATAAGACCATGAATTAATAGAATGATTTCAATGTATCGCAAAGTTTTAGAAAAACAAAAGTTTATTTTTTAGCCTTACGTTAAATACATTATTGAATTTAGAAAATCCAAGAAATACAACAATTAATTTTGTTATAGTAGATTGAGTTTCGGGGATATAACAATGCAATTTAATTTTGAAATTGATACAGCTTGGTGTTTAGAACAATTATTAAAAGATGGTCGTATTACAGAGCGTGAAAAACTATTGGTACAAACCACCCATCGACAACGCGATCAGTTGAAGTGGCATCCTTTGCAATGGATTGCCAGCTTTAAGCTCGTCGATGCTAAAAATCCAATAAAAAGACTGACATTGACTACGCTAACAGAATGGTTAGCTGAAAAAGCCGAACTCAATTCATTTACGATTGATCCATTAAAGGCCGATGTGACTTCACTAACCAATGTCATGTCACAAGAGTTTGCAATAAGAAATAAAATTTTAGCAGTTGAAGTCAGTGCCGATAAAATTCTGATTGGTACAGCACAGCCTTTTATAACGGATTGGGTACATAATTTAGAACGTAGTTTAAGTCCAAAAAAAATCGAAAAAGTAGTATTGAATCCTGAGTTATTACAACGTTATTTAACTGAGTACTATCAAGTCAGTAAAGCGGTCAGCAACTCACAAAAATCCAGTGCCTATGATAAAGAAAATAAGGGTGTAGAAGCACTTTTACAATTGGGTGATACCCAGAATCCAGATGCCAATGATCAGCATATTGTGAAACTTGTCGATTGGGTTTTACAGTTTGCTTTTGAGCAAGGGGCGAGTGATATTCACTTAGAACCGCGTAAGGAAAAAGGTAAAATTCGTTTTCGTATCGATGGGGTACTGCATACAATTTATAATATGCCAGCCAATACCTTAACCGCAGTTATTTCACGGATTAAAATTTTAGGCCGTATGAATGTTGCAGAAAAACGTAAACCTCAGGATGGGCGTTTAAAAACACGAACACCGAAAGGGCAAGAAACCGAGCTACGTCTTTCAACTTTGCCAACTGCTTTTGGTGAAAAGTTGGTGATGCGTATCTTCGACCCAGAAGTTTTGGTACGAAGTTTCCAACAATTAGGTTTTGATGAACATTTATTGGCACAATGGCATGCTTTAACTCAACATAGTCATGGCATTATTTTGGTGACTGGCCCCACAGGTTCAGGTAAAACTACCACGCTTTATTCTTCGTTAAAACAATTGGCAACCGAGCAAGTGAACGTCTGTACCATTGAAGATCCAATTGAGATGTTGGAGCCAAGTTTTAACCAGATGCAGGTCAATCAAGGGATTGAGCTAGGTTTCGCTGATGGTATCCGTGCTTTGATGCGTCAAGATCCAGATATTATTATGGTTGGAGAAATTCGTGACCAAGATACTGCCAACATGGCCATTCAGGCTGCATTAACAGGTCATTTAGTGCTTTCAACTCTGCATACCAATGATGCGCCATCAAGTCTGACACGTTTGCATGATTTAGGTGTGCAACCTTTTTTAACCGCTGCAACGATTTTGGGAGTATTGGCTCAGCGTTTAGTGCGTAAGCTTTGTCCGCATTGCAAACAAGAAACCTTTATCAATGAACAAGAGTGGAAACATTTGACATTTGGCTATCAGACCAAAATGCCTAATTTTGTATATAAAGCAGTTGGGTGTGAGGAATGCCGTCAAACAGGTTATAAAGGTCGTGTTGGGATTTACGAGTTTATGCCAATTAGCCTTGAGGCAAAGCAGAGAATTAGTGCAGGCGTGACTTTAGATGATTTAAAAATGCAGGCAAAAAAAGAAGGCATTGAACCATTAAGAATTGCTGGTGCACGTAAAGTATTAGAAGGCATAACCACGCTGGAAGAAGTCCTTAGAGTTGTGCCTTTAAATTAATTTTGACTTAAAATAGCAAATGAAGAAATCCTAAGATTCACCTCATGTTGGTTTGTTTTAATGCTTCTATCGAAACGATGAACCGATATGAGGACACAACAATGAACATCCTTGCGAAAACAATTTTAACCACAAGCTTGATTGGTTTAACAAGTTTTGCCACTGCAAACACAGCAGTAAATCAATCAGCGCTTACACCAAGTTTAACCACAGTAAAACAAGCTTTAACATTGAAAGATGATACCAAAGTGCAGCTTCGTGGTAACGTGGTCAAAGCAATCGGTGACGAAAAATATCAATTCCGTGATAGCACAGGTAGCATTACTGTCGATATTGATGATGAATTATGGCAAGGTAAACCGATCGCGGCAAATGCTACAGTGACATTGTTTGGTGAGGTCGATATCGATTATAAACCGACAAAACGTGTAGAAATTGATGTGGATGCCGTGAATTTTTAATTATTTTATCCATTAAAACAAATCACAGCAGATTCTAGTTATATTCTCTAAGACTACATGTGTATGCATGTGGTCTTTACCTATGTTCAATAAGTATGAACAGCAACAAACAGCAGATTTTATTTTGATCAAGGCTTTGTCTGCCTAAAAGGAGAGAGGTTCTATGCGAATTTTGCTCGCTGAAGATGATAGTTCACAAGCTGAAAGTATTAAATCTTGGTTGGAAATGGATGGCTACAATATAGATTGGGTTGAACGTGGTGATCATGCAATTTTAGCCATAGAACAGCATCAATATGACTGTATCTTATTAGATCGTGGTTTGCCCAAAGCCACTGGTGATGAAATTCTCAAACTGTTAAAACGTCAATTTCCAGAAATTCCTGTGATTTTTCTTACGGCGAGAGACAGTATTCAAGATCGTGTGCAAGGTTTGGACCTCGGTGCAAATGACTATCTGGTAAAGCCTTTTAGTTTAGAAGAATTATCTGCCCGAGTACGGGCACAGCTCAGACAAACTCAAGTCACAAATTTACATGAAATAAAATATGAAAATTTAGTGTTAGATACTCAAGCGAAAACGGTATTTCAGGATCAGCAAGTTGTTCATCTCACCGCAAAAGAATTTCAAATTTTATATAAATTGATGCAAAAGCCTGAACATATTGTGACACGTGAGCAATTGGAAGAATCACTTTATGCTTGGGGAGATGAAATTGAAAGTAATGCGATTGAAGTTTATATCTATCAATTGCGTAAGAAGATTGGTGGACATTTGATCAAAACAATCCGTGGCTTGGGCTATCGTATGAATAAAGAGCAAGATTGAATATTTCATCATTACTTTTAATGATTTCAATAGGATGAATATGACACAGGCAGTATCACTACAAACCAAGCTGATTAAGACCTCCATGCTAAGTTCAATTGTGGCAGGTATTTTTGCGCTGATACTTCTGGTGAGCCTTTCGATTTATCACAATATGAAGGTACAAGATGAAATCATGGATGAAGTTGCAGATATGCTTCTGATCTCAGATTTAAGTGCGACTTCTGGTTTTCAATTGGATGAGTTAAGTGATGAATTTGATATTCAGTACCGATTGATGAATGGTGAGGTGATGTTGACCCACTCACCCGAATTTGATTTGCAACAAGGTCAAGCCAATCTCCTATCTGAACATGAAGGAAATGGATATGGATTTATTTGGTCAAAGGATAAGTTGTTACGTAGCTACAGAGCGATTGATCAAGATTCTCAGTTAAGCGTCTATGTTGTACAGCCCTTAAGTGTCCGTTTTAAAGACTTATTACAAAGTTTTATCAGCTATTTATTGGTTTTATTAAGTCTCTGGTTGCTGCAATGGCTGATTTTACATTTCTCAGTTAAAAAACAATTTAAATCCATTCAACTGCTTTCGACGGAAATTGCTGAGAAAAATGCCAATGATCTCAGCTTAATTCAGCGACAACCTGCATTTAAAGAACTTGAGCCGATGGTTAATCAGCTTAATCAAATGCTTGTTCGACTAGATCAAGCTTTAATTGCTGAACAACGTTTTACCGCAGATGCATCACATGAATTACGTTCGCCACTTTCTGCGATACAAATGCGTTTGCAGTTATTACAACGCAAATATGCAGAGGTTCCTGAGATTTATCAGCAACTCAATAGTATTCAAAATGATGTGAATCGAGGAACGCTGGTCCTTGAAAATCTTTTGCTTTTGGCACGATTAGATCCAGCGGATGCCAGTGAATTACCGAAGACTTGGATAAGTCTGGGGCAAATGACTCAGCATGTGTTAAATAGCTTGGCCCCATTTATAGATGACAAGCAGATTCAGATTCATATTCAAAGCGAAGATGTTCAGGTCTATGTAAATGAAGAATTACTGTTTATTTGTATTCGCAATCTTGTCGATAATGCAATTCGTTATACGCCATTACAGGGCAATATTTATATTCAGATTGGACCATTAAATAATTGTAATTTCTTTGAAATCCAAAATGATGGTGAGGGTATTCCTCAAGACATCTTAGATCGTTTAGGTGAACGTTTTTACCGAGCTTTGGGGAGCAACACAAGGTTCAGGCTTGGGTTTGTCAATTTGTAAAAAGGTGATCGATCTGCATCATGGAGAGATTCAGTTTACTGCTTCCGAATATGGTGGTTTGAGCGTTTGTGTTTATTTACGTTAAAGCTGTGCGATTAAATGGGCATTTTTATTGAATGTTTAACATTTCATTGGTGGATTGTTTTATAGAGATAGGGTGTTGTATAAAAATCAATAGACAAGCATTAAAATTCAACTGACAAAATTAAAAAGCAGTATGCGCTGATTCATACTGCTTGTTCCCACGTTTTTTGTTTTAACTTAATGTTTTTATAGTTATTTGGTCAAAATTAGACGATTGTTACGTGTTAAACGTAAGCGATATTCTTCTCCAGCATGCATGATGCGAATTTCGCGCCCTAATGCAAATAAGTTATTTGAATGTAACATCGGAAGAGATTGGTGAGCTTCTGTGTTACGTGTGAATAGGCTAAAAGGTGCGTTCATTATTGTTACTCCGTGTGGGGTGCTGTCTAAGTGATTTAAATGATAATCATTATCGAATAGATCTGTCAACGATAATTTTTATCATTTATAAAATTTCTATAATTGCTTACAATTCATTAAAAATTCAGGTGTCGATTTTTATGTCTAAACCCAATATTCATGTGGCTATTGCTTTATTACTTCATCGTGGGAAGGTGTTGGTCGGTTGGCGCAATGCAGATCAGCATCAGGGTAATAAATATGAATTTCCTGGTGGCAAAATTGAAGTAGGGGAAACACCTGTCGAAGCATGTCGTCGAGAGATCTTTGAGGAAGTTGGAATAGGTATCGAGCAATGGCGTGCTTTTGACCTGATTCATCATGTTTATGATGATGTTGAAGTGTTTCTCCATTTTTTTCATGCTACGGTTCCTGAACAATATTTGCATGATATTCAGAAACCTTGGACATGGTATGGACGTGATCAACTATTTGCGCTTAATTTTCCTAAAGCCAATCAAGCGATCATTCAACGCTTGTACTGGTCGCATCAAATTAAAATCTCCGACAATCTTTCAGCATTGAGCATAGAAAAAAGTCCAAATGACAACGCGCAATTTTTTTATTTTAGAACGATTGCAGATCAGGTTGCTGTAACACAAATTTCACAGTTAGCTCCAAATGCCTTATCTCGCTTGATTGTCAATATAGAGCTGTGGCAACAGTTGTCTGAGCATCTTCAAAAAAGTATAGCTGCTGTACATTATAAACAGCATCAATTGATGGATTTACACATTGGGCAGTTACCAATCGGTCTACGTTGTATAGCAGCATGTCATGATCTGGTGTCTATACAGCGAGCACAGACATTGGGTTTTGATGCTGTGATTTTAAGTCCCGTATTTGCAACCCAGACCCATCCTGAAGCCCATGCGCTTGGATGGGAAAAATTTGCTGAATATGCCAAGACCTGTGATTTACCCATCTTTGCATTGGGCGGATTAAGCCAAGCTGATTTAGCGATTGCACAACAGCATTATGCATACGGGATTGCTGGGATTCGAAATTTTTAATCGAGCAGAGATATTGGCTTAAACAGTTATAAGCGTTGTAACTGTTTTTGCGCTTCTGCGATGCTCTGTTGACTTTTTAATTGCTGAGCAGCCTGCAAAATAACATTCCAAAAGGTTTTCTTTTGGGATGGACTTTGCGCATAACTTAAACCACGTCGCGCTAGAGATTCAGCATTCGCATACTGTTTCTTCTGATTGGCAATTTGAGCCAAATAAGAGAACACTTGTGCCGATTGTGGTGCTATACGTTGTGCATGGATTGCATAACGTTCAGCTTCATCCCATTGGCCCTTTTGATATGCGGTTTGAGTTTGTTGGATGAGCTGTTTAAATGCTGGGATATTTTCCCCATCCTCAAATTTTTGCGTTTGAGGCTTGGATTGCGGAGCAATCACGACAGGAACTTTTTCACGTTTAATTTCAGGGCGTTCATAAGGGGTAATTTTTACCCCATCTGGTGTAGCAACCCCATAGTCAGGTTGTTTAGATTTTGGCTTTTCAACAGATTTGCTCGGTTTAGAATTTTGTTGGGGTGTTGTTTGACACCCAGCCAAAGTTAATAGTCCGCTTAAACTTAGAATATAAGCGATTGTGCTTACATTTCGTTTCATCACAAATTCCTATTTAAAGCCAATTTACCCGTATATTTAACAGACCCTAGTTGTTATAACTACCACTCGAGATCACATGACCTCTTGAGTCCTGATCTAAACTGTCTTCACTTTCGCGAATATAGTTTTCTATACTATCACTTGAATGTGGTTGTGAAGTGTTTTGTTGCGTATCAGGTGTGGATTGAGGATCAACTTGATAATATGGCATGCCGCACTCTGTAGCACGATTAGGGACAGTGTGGCGTAATAATGGAATATATAGCGCGCCTTCACAGCCTTGTGCTGAAAGCTCCCCAGTTCGAGAGTCAATCCATTGCCATGAAATATCATCTGTTTGACGTAAATTCACTGGTTTTTGGCGTAATTGCTTCATGACATTGATCCAGACAGGTAATGCACCTGATGAACCTGTAAGCCCAGTAATTTTATTGTTGTCTAAGCCTAACCACACCACTGCTAAATTATTGCCTGAGTATCCAGCAAACCAAGAATCACGGGTATCGTTGGTTGTACCTGATTTACCCGCAAGTTTGAGGTCAGCTGGTAATGTGTTGTAAGCCGCTTTACCTGTACCTGCGGACATGACTTGTTGTAAGCCAAAGTTCAATAAGAAGGCAGCAGAAGGGTCTATGGTCTGTTGTACATTTAAACCAAAACGTTCTAATAAACGACCATTAGAATCTACAACAGTACGGATGGCTTTGGTTGGATATTTAAATCCACCTGTTGCAAAATTACCATAAATACTCATCACCTCCATTGGTGACATATCAACAGCCCCAAGGAAAATAGATGGGTAGTTTGGAATCTTTGAGGTCACGCCAAATTTAGACAAGTTATTGCTAAAAGTAGAGATCCCAAATTCATTACCTAAACGCACAGCAGACAAGTTATATGAGTTTGCTAAAGCTTGGGACATCGGAACATAGCCATGACCTGTTCCACTATAGTTCTTTGGCGTCCAAGTTTGATTACCACTGACAGGTAAACTAATCGGCGCATCTTCGATTTGTGATGCCCAGTTATAACGACCTGATTCCAACGCGCTTAAATAAATCACAGGTTTAAGCAAAGAACCCACTTGACGTTTAGCATCTACAGTACGGTTAAAGCCAGTAAAGTCTTGGGTTGAACCAACAGCGGCAATTAATTCGCCATTTTCAGGGCGAGTAACTAAAACAGCGCCTTGTAGGTCTTTTAATCTTGCTGGGTTCGCATTGGCTAAACGGCTCACCGTTTCTCTAAAGCTCTTTTGCACTCTAGTTTGTGCAATTGGATCAAGTGTCGTAAAAATTCTTAAACCTTGGTTGGTTAAATCTGATTCTTGGTATTCAGTTTTAAGTTGACGACGTACAATATCTAAGAAGTCTGGGAAGCTTGCTGTACCTAATGTTGGTTTACGAACCACATTAAGCGGACGTGCAATTTCTTTTTCATATTGCGCTTGGTCTAAGTATCCCATCACCAGCATATTATTTAGCACAATATCGCGACGTTTTTTTGCGCCTTCAGGATTTTTCCAAGGGTTAAATAGGGTAGGACCTTGAACTAATCCGACCAAAAATGCTTGTTGTGAAATATTTAATTCGCTGAGTGGTAAGCCGAAATAGAATTGTGAAGCTAAGCCATAACCATTGACAGAATAGTTACCACTTTGACCTAAATTCACTTCATTTAAATAGGCTTCTAGAATTTCGTCTTTGCTGTAATGAAGCTCTAATAACAGCGACATCAGGGCTTCATTCACTTTACGTTTTAAGGTCTTTTCAGGGGTTAAGAAAAAGTTCTTAACCAACTGTTGGGTGAGTGTTGAACCACCCTGACGTTTACCACCGGTCACGTTACTGAGTAATGCACGCGCTGTACCACGGAATGAAATACCATGATGGCGATAAAAGTTTCTATCCTCTGTTGCGATTAAAGCTTCAATCAAAGGCTTAGGAACTTTATTTAATTTAATGAGGACACGGTCTTCATTGTGTTGCGGGTAGATACCACCAATTAACATTGGCTCTAAACGTGCGATCCCAGTATTGGTCGGTTTGGTGGCTTTTACATCTGTAACAGTATCACCAGCAAAGGTCACTTGTAGGACTTGTTCTGGATCTACACTGTCACCAAAGTCAAAGCCACGTGTATGAACGTAAATTGTATTCGGTTGGGTAATATAGGTTCCCGATTTGGTATAGCTATCACTGTTTTTATAACCGAGTAATTTGAGTTCTTGTTCAAACTCTATTTGGGCAATTGGCGCAGTTGCATAGATTTCTAATGGACGAGCGAATACTTTCGCAGGAATATCCCAGCGATTGCCTTCAAACTTATCTCGAATAACATTGTCGAGGCGAATTAAGTAGACGCTAAATGCGAGAAATACTGCAATAATTAATACACAAAAAATCAGTGCAATTAAGCCTATACCACGTTCGGTCTTCATATACAGATAATAATACCCAAATTTATTTTCGCTAATCATGCGAAGCTTTTCTTAATTTTGCAATAATAAATCTGTGAAATACACAAATTTAAAGGCTTTTTAAACATTCTCGTTATTTTTCGTATATGAATGATTTTATAAACATATACTGAGAGTGTTATTATATCTCAGAATTTCAGTGGAGCTACCGCGTCTGTGCAAATTTCACCAAAGACCTTTCGTAATATCGGTTTAATTGGAAGACCAGATAAATCATCTGTGGTTGATACGCTTTGTCTTATACACGATCATTTATTAAGTTTGGGTCTGCATCCAGTTTTTGATACAGCTACAGCACAACTTGTACCTTATACCAATACACAAACTGTCAGTAAGAATCTGCTCGGTGAAGTGGTTGATTTGGTTATTGTTGTGGGTGGTGATGGTTCTTTATTACATGCTGCACGTGCATTGGTAAAATACAATATTCCTGTACTTGGGGTGAACCGCGGTCGCTTAGGTTTTTTAACAGATATAAAACCCACTGAAGTGCTGTTTAAGTTAGATCAAGTTTTAAAAGGTGAGTTTCAGCTTGATCGTCGCTTCTTATTGGAAATTGAAATTCGCAGTAAAAATGAAATAATTTATGATGCAATCGCTTTGAATGATGTGGTACTTCATTCTGGTAAATCTGTTCATATGATTGATTTTGAGCTGAACATTGATGGGCAATATGTTTATCGCCAACACAGCGATGGTTTAATTGTATCGACTCCGACAGGTTCAACGGCATATGCCTTATCTGGTGGCGGACCAATTTTACATCCAAGTATGGATGCGATTGCTTTGGTTCCAATGCACCCACATACGTTGTCATCAAGACCGATTGTGGTGGGTGGGCAAAGCGAAATTAAGATATTGATTCGTGAAAACCGTGTGTTGCCGATGGTCAGTGCCGATGGACAGCATAGCGTTTCATTAAATGTCGGTGATAGTTTGCATATTCGTAAACATCCCTTCAAACTAATACTTTTACATCCACCAGGTTATGACTTCTATATGGCTTGTCGTACTAAACTTGGCTGGAATCAAGATTTTGATTCTTTTCAGCGGGATTGACCATGAATATTGAACAGATGCTTTCTATTTTAGATGCTGACATTGTTGAGCGTTTAAAAACTGCGGTAGAAATTGGTAAATGGCCAAATGGTGTGGCGTTGACTGCTGAGCAACGTCAAACCTGTATGCAAGCAGTGATTGCTTGGGAACATCAGAATATACCTGAAAAAGAACGTACAGGTTATATCGATAAAGGGCATAAAGAAGAAGCTGAGGAATGTGATTCGCATGTGCCTGAGCCAGAATTTAAACCGATTCGTTTTATCTAACTGAGCAAAAGAACCCTTGAATCACAAAGTAGTTTCACTTTGTGATTCAAACACTCAATTTAAAAAACAATAATATTTAAACTGTTTCAATCATGATGCTATTAAAAAGATAAATACGTTTAAACGAGAAGTGCGTAATAAGGTGATAAAGATATTCAGAATGATAAAAATCTTAAAAAACGATAAAGAGATTAAAATGCTCAAGCTGCTCAAAACAATAACGCGACTAAAAATAATAAAGCTTGCTCGACTCAGTTTATTTTGTATCACTGCAATTTCGACCAGTGTATTCGCTGAGCGAACAAGTGATGCAAGAAGTATTCAATGTTTATTAGATGTTACCGTAACCGCAAGTCAAAATTTCCAAACGCCTGTTACACAATATACATCAATTAAAAATGATGGTTATCCCATGCTGTTAATTGGTATAAAGATCCGTAATGCTTATACAGCCGACGCATCAAAAAAGATAAAAACCCATCATCTGTATTGTTCAAGTCTGATTGGAAAGCAAAAAGATGCTTATTTATCTGGTCCTTATCAACCTAATAATATCGATGTCAAAATGGGTGATCAGTTGCAACTCATCAATATTCATTCTTCTGGAAAAAGTTATCCCTATTGGGCTGATTTTTATTTTATCCAAAAGCGTAATTAATAACGTTCACGCTTGTGTTTAAAGATGAAATTAGAAACGCGTGTTCCAAAGATGTTTTGCTTTACTCATGGCTTCTGGATAGTTATTTACAATACCCATGGTATATAAAGCAATGCCCATTGTTTCAGTGATGGCAATTTCTCCATACTCATGTGCTTGTTGGCCTTCCCAAACCGCTTTAAAAACAGCGAGATCAAGCTGTTCTTCTGTTGGGCTGCGGTTATCGGTTAATTTAGGCAATTCATGTTCATAAAGTTCACCATGTTGAATACCACAGATGAGGGTTTTGGCATCTGGATTGCGCTCAAACTCGCCACCTTCACCTTTAATCACAGCACTATTTTTATAACCTAATTGAAAGGCAGCTTGTTGATGTGAACTACGATAAGCAGGGTGGAAAATTGCCTGTAAGGTTGCTTTGGCATTGAATGGATTAATCAAACGAGCCAGTGTGTGAATCGGTGAGCGTAAACCCATCACATTCCTAAGATTGATCAAATCTGCCAAGATTGGAGAGATTACATTTAAAGGCAAATAAGCAAAATTTTGGGTGTCTAGTTGCTGTTTGACCTGTACTTCATTTTGGCAAATTGGAAAGCCTAAGTATTCTAAGACTTGTTCAGTATACACACGGTTCATGGTATGCCCTGATGCACCATGCATCACGATCTTATAGCCATGCTTTGAGAGTGTTAAGGCTGCCAATAAAAACCACGGGTAATGTTTGCGTTTACCTGCATAAGATGACCAATCTAAATCCACAGCAAGTGGTTGAAAATTCAATTGGTCTTTGGTCGCTTGGACAAAGCCTGTCAGTTCATCTACAGACTCTTCTTTGACCCGAAGCAACATTAAAAATGCGCCAAGTTGTACGTCTAAGACTTCATTTTTCAAAATCATTGAAAAAGCTTGATAAGCTTCATCATAAGTTAATGATCGTGCACCATTTTTCCCTTTACCAACAATTCGCACAAACTGCGCAAAAGGATGTTCAAAGTCTTTATAAAGATTGCGTTTTGTATTCATGTCAAATGGATCAAGGGAGAGGAGACAGTGGAATACACTATGCCATAAATGGATCTAAATCGTATAGATATAGACGATATTAGACTAAGGTCTAAGCATAAATTGCACAGATGTTAGGCGAAATTAACATTTGCATAGAGATTGATCATCAAAAATTAATTAAAATAGCCTTGAAGAGCGTTTTATTTTTTATCTCCTGTTCTGTATTTATTCTTTTGGCCAAGGTGCCAGCGAGAATAAATCTTAAATATCGTCATTCGTTGTCATTGTTTTGGAAAACTGTCGTTTTCTGAAGGAATTTTTATTTGCTAAAAACCGACTTCCCAGAAGTTTTTATCGGGATTTTGGGCTGTGTCAGCAAATGGTAGCATTAACATTGGATATTTCTTCAAACAGAAATATAGAAAGAAGTAATTATCATGGCTAAGAAACCGCTGTATAAGTCACTCTATTTTCAAGTGATTGTTGCCATTATTTTGGGTGTGATAGTAGGGCACTACTTTCCAAGTGGTACTCAATTGATCAATGGTGTAGAGAAAAGTGTTCCTGGTTTAGGCGAACAACTCAAACCTTTAGGTGATGCTTTTATTAAGCTCATTAAAATGATTATCGCCCCTGTGATTTTCTGTACCGTGGTCAGTGGGATTGCGGGCATGGAAAGCATGAAATCAGTGGGTAAGACCGGTGGTATTGCACTTTTATACTTTGAAGTCGTATCTACCATTGCCCTGATTATTGGTTTAGTTGTTATCAATATCGCCAAACCGGGCGTTGGTATGAATGTTGATCCTGCGACTTTAGATACCACTGGTATCAGTAAGTATGTGGAATCAGGTGCATCACAATCTACCGTTGATTTCTTTTTGCATATCATTCCAAATACCGTTGTGGGTGCATTTGCAGAAGGTGAAATTCTACAAGTTCTTTTATTTGCCTTATTGTTTGGTTTTGCATTACATAAACTTGGCGATGCTGGAAAACCAGTATTAAGATTGATTGATCAAATTTCGCATGTGTTCTTTAACATTGTGAATATGATTATGAAACTTGCGCCAATCGGTGCTTTTGGTGCGATGGCATTTACCATTGGAAAGTATGGGATTGGTAGCTTAGCGCAACTTGCACAGTTAATTCTTTGTTTCTATATCACGTGTTTGTTGTTTATCTTTATTATTCTAGGTTCAATCAGTCGTTTCTGCGGATTTAGCATTTTAAAAATGATTCGTATGATTCGTGAAGAATTGTTGATTGTATTGGGGACATCTTCTTCAGAATCTGTATTACCACGTATGCTGAAAAAGCTTGAAATTGCTGGCTGTGAAAAGTCTGTGGTTGGCTTGGTAATTCCAACAGGTTATTCATTTAACCTTGATGGTACCTCTATTTATTTGACTATGGCGGCGATCTTTATTGCACAAGCAACCAATACTCAACTGGATATTTGGCATGAAATTACCTTGCTTGCAGTCTTGTTGATTTCATCAAAAGGCGCAGCAGGTGTAACTGGTTCAGGCTTTATTGTAATGGCAGCAACTTTGGCTGCTGTAGGTAATATCCCAGTCGCTGGTTTGGCTTTAATTTTAGGGATTGACCGTTTCATGTCTGAAGCACGTGCATTGACTAACTTGGTGGGTAACTCTTTGGCAACGATTGTGGTTGCCAAGTGGGTTGGAAAGCTGGATGTTGAGAAGCTCAATGATGCTTTAAATAACCCAGCTGAAGTGGATCGTAAAATGCTTGAAGAATCAAATCAACCTCAATTAGATTTGCAGAAGTCTTAATTTTATTGTGTTGTAAATCAAGGAAGCTCAGGCTTCCTTTTTTAATGTCAATATTTAGATATAGCTTGTTTCATAAATGGTTTTATTTGCAAAAGACAGTAAGCTGTGCCTATTCTTATATTGCTTTTGTGGACGCAAATTATCGATTTGATTTAACAAAATTCGATCAGCAATGACATAAATTGTAATATTCTGATCACCTACAATTATTAATAAATTTTGATCAGCATATAAATTAAAAACTTGTTGAGTTTGTTCGGGTATTTCCCAATAGTTTGCTGAATAATCATCGTCCCACATTGTTTTTGCGAGTGAAAGAAGATGTATTCCTGATCGATTTTTAGGTTCAGGTTTAAGGTCAAACTCTTCTTGATCCCACAGTTCAATATTCCAAATGGCAACATGTTGATCATCAAGCCAGCACATTAAAGCATTCCAGTTTTCTCGATAACATAATGTTTGGACACTTGAGCCATCTTCACTTTCAAAAGGGTTATGTTTAAACCATTGACTAAGTGACCAAACTTTGGGAGAAGCTACAGGATGCCATATCCAACCATCATCTAAAATATAATCATTGTTTGGACTGACATATAACGCGCCATGAAAGTAATCTAAATAGTGTTTAGGAGGTTCAGTTTCATAAGCTGCAATATAGCGCTCAGTCAAAAGCTGATTTGTGGTTAAATTAAATGCTTCAAGTCGATTCCAGTCACTTCTATAAATACAAATATCTTGTGAATTGAACTGTGTAAAAGCCAATGAGAAAGACACGGTATCTTCATAATAACTTTGACTATCAATGTGTAGAACTGTCTCCAGTGTTTGAGTATTTATTACAACTCCAAATTGCCCATGATCGACATAAACTGCGATAAATTTTCCATTGGTACTACATTTAATTTGGTATTTAGGGGTACCGTAATGACGGAGTTCTCGATTATTTAGAATTGGAAGCGGAAGGGGCGTTATGGATAGCTGTTGTAATTGCTGTTGAGTTAAGTTGTAGCAATATAAATAGCCTTTTTCGGTGACGATATAAATTTTGCATGTATCTGAATCAATAGCTGTAATATCTAAAATTTCGCTATCTAAACCTTTTAAATTATAGTGTTTTTGTTTCATGTAATTCTCTTTTTAACATATTTCTACTTTTTAAAACTGCGTATAGCATTGCCTTGCTCGATCAACGCGTGTTGTAAATGTTGAGCGTGTTTCTGATGGGCTTGCTGGCTCTCCATCTGTTGTTGTAGTTTGAGTGCAATCAACTCTTTTGCCACACGCTTATTGGCATGTTGATTCCGTTCAGACATGACCTTTACACTTATTCCAGATGCAACATGAGTTGCATGAACAGCAGAGTCAGTTGTGTTGACATGCTGTCCACCAGCACCAGAAGCACGACAGGTCTGAAAAGTGATGGTGTCTTCTGGAGGGAGTTGCAATGGTGTATCGAAAAGCGTAATGCCTACAAACCAGTTTTTACGTTTATGTTGTGGGCGAATTGGACTTTGAAACGTCTATTGAATTGTACCGAGCCAAGTATTGAGCCATATTCGGGCATCCTCATCGATACTGAGCAGCACCGAAGAATAACCATGTTGAGTCGCATTGCTTTCAATTGGTTGGAGGTGGATCTTTTTTTGTTTTGGCTTCTTTGTGTATTTCTTCAAGCGTATATTTTACAGCAAGTTCACATTCTGCGGGTCCAAGCGCAGCACTGAGTTGGACAATAGACAATATGAGTTTTCCTTAAAATTAATTTGGACGATCGAAAATCAAAAAAATGCATGCAAATAAATAGAAATTGTGAAATTCATAAAATTAAGTGTGATTTAATTTTGAATTATTGATTTTCAGCTAACTGATTATAGAAAAATATGTGAATAAAAAACAATCGAAATCCAATAAAAATATGCATTATCAAGCCTCTGATCAAAAATGTTTAAGAAAATTCATGCTCAGCTGAATAATACTATTCGAGAAATTTTTGAAAATATGGCAGAATATGGGGTTTTAAAGATTTTAGAGGATTGGCAACATGCGCTTTGTTGATGAAGCAGTCATTACCGTAGAGGCTGGCGACGGTGGCAATGGCGTAGCCAGTTTTCGCCGTGAAAAATTTGTACCATTTGGTGGTCCAGATGGTGGTGATGGTGGTCGTGGTGGCAGCGTATATATTCAAGCTGACAACGATACCAGTACCTTAGTAGATTATCGTTATACCCGTAAATTTCGCGCTGAACGTGGTAAAAACGGTGCTGGCGCAAACTGTGCTGGTCGTGGTGGTGAATCAGTTATTCTGAAAGTTCCAGTAGGAACAACCATTGTAGATACAGAATCTGGCGATATTATTGGTGATTTGGTTGAAGATGGCCAAAAGGTTTTAGTTGCACATGGTGGCGATGGTGGTTTGGGGAATACTCATTTCAAATCATCGACCAACCGTTCTCCGCGTAAATGTACACATGGTATTAAAGGTGAATATCGTGAAATTCGTTTAGAGCTAAAAGTTCTAGCGGATGTAGGTTTATTGGGAATGCCGAATGCAGGTAAATCTACCTTTATTCGCGCAGTATCAGCAGCTAAGCCAAAAGTTGCAGATTATCCATTTACAACAATGGTACCGAATTTAGGTGTGGTCGATGCAGATCGTCATCGTTCATTCGTTATGGCAGATATTCCTGGATTGATCGAAGGGGCGGCGGAAGGTGCTGGTTTAGGGATTCGTTTCCTTAAGCATTTAGCACGTACACGTATTCTGTTGCATATTGTTGATGTACAACCGATTGATGGTTCAGATCCTGCCTACAATGCCAAAGCGATTGTGGAAGAATTGAAAAAGTTCTCACCTACATTGGCTCAATTACCGATTGTTCTTGTTTTAAACAAACTTGATCAATTAAGTGATGATACTCAAGAAGAATGGTGTAATCATATTCTTGAAGAATTACAATGGGATGGTCCTGTATTTAAAACTTCAGGCTTGCTTGAAGAAGGTACCAAACCTGTTGTGTATTACCTCATGGATCAAATCGAGCAACAACGTGAGTTGGAAGACGAAGATCCAGAGTATGCAGCGAAAATGAAAGCATTCCGTGATCAGCTTGAAGCTGAAACACGTGAGCAAACGATTGCTGCAAAAGAAGCTTATCGTGAAATGCGTCGTCAACAACGTCTTGCTGGTATTTTGGCAGAGGAAGAAGATGATGAGGATGACGATGGCGAGGATGATGGCGAAATGGAAGTGTACTACGTACGCTAATTTCTAAGGGTATCTATCATTTCCAAAGATACCCATTTAGAAAAGAAAGACCGAGGACAAGATGATAGAAGTGGTAGATGGGCAACGTCAGCTCAAGGCTTTAAAACGTATCGTTGTTAAAATCGGATCATCTTTACTCACAGCAAATGGGCAAGGTTTAGATTTGGATGCAATTTCGCATTGGGCGAAACAAATTGCAGATCTACACAATGCAGGACACGAGATTATTCTTGTGTCTTCAGGTGCTGTGGCTGAAGGGATGGTTCGTATGAAGCTAGAGAATCGACCCACCGATTTACCCAGTCTACAAGCTTGTGCTGCCATTGGTCAGATGGGGTTAATTCATACATGGTCAAGTGTGTTGGAAAAGCATTTTATCCAAACAGCACAAGTCTTGTTAACTCATGATGATCTTGCCGATCGCCGTCGTTATCTTAACTCATGTGATGCACTGCAAAATTTAATTGATTGGAAAGTGATTCCTGTAATCAATGAAAATGACACAGTGTCTACTGATGAAATTCGCTTTGGTGATAATGATACGCTTGCAGCAATGGTTGCAGGGCAAGTTCATGCAGACTTACTGATCATTTTGACTGATCAGCAAGGGATGTTTGATTCAGACCCGCGTTCTAATCCAAATGCAAAATTGTTCCATACTGTTCGTGCAATGGATGAAACCTTGTTTGATATGGCCGGTGGTGGTGGTAAGTTTGGTCGTGGTGGTATGTTGACCAAAGTTCGCGCTGCTCGTCTGGCTGCCAAGTCAGGTTGTCCAACGCTGATTGCCAGTGGTGAAAGTGATAATGTATTGGCTCGTTTAATGGCGGGTGAATTATTGGGTACTTTATTCATTACTGATGATGATCGTGTTACAGCACATCAACAGTGGTTAGCTGCACACCTTCAAACTGCAGGGCGTTTGGTTTTAGATGATGGTGCTGTCAAAGCCATCAAGGAAAACCATCGTAGTTTGTTGCCTGTAGGGGTGAAAGCTGTTGAAGGGCATTTTGATCGTGGTGATGTTGTGGAATGTGTTGATCAGTATGGTCATCGAGTCGCGGTTGGACGAGTGAACTTTAGTTCGCGTTCTGCTGAAACTGTCAAAGGTTTGGCTTCGGATAAAGTGTATCAGGTGCTAGGTGAAGCACGTTCTTTAGAAATGATTCATCGTAATCACATGTCAATTTATTGATTGGTTTTAAGATTTCTAAGAAATATAACCTCGCTTTGGCGGGGTTTTTATTTGGGTGTGATTAATGGTGATTTTTCGTTGTATAAATCGGATTTAAAAACTTTATGGCCGACCCATGACTTTAAGTAAAAGTGTTGGTCATGGAAGCGAGAGCCTCCTTGTACGCCTTTGCCAAAATTTTCATCGTTATTTAATTTACGTTTGATCGCATTAAAAAAGCTTTTAATATTTTTATCGGGTGTTTTTGAGATGATTCTTAAACTTATTTTTTCTAACGTATCCTCTGTTTCTCGACCACCTTTACCTGCAATGGCATATATACAGTATTCATCTTTGTAGATTTTATCTTTACTGATGTATTGAGCTTGATCGAGAAAATAGAAGCCAAGATTTGGATGATCATATTGGCTAAGTTGTTCTTGTAAATTATCAGGAGTGGCAATTTTCATTTGAATTTTATGATCTGAATCAAAATATTCAATTGCCATTTCAATTTGATATTTCTCTAACTCATGTTGAATATAGGGATAGAATTCAGCGAGTGGCATGATGATATTGATATAGGACATTGAAAAATCTCAGTGCTGAATTAAGCCAATTTTTTTTCGTCTTCTAAATAGGGTAAAACCTGATCCTTGCCAACCATATATTGATAGTCGGCCAAATGAAGCATATCCAAATCTTCTTCACTGTTGCCATAGGCAAATATTTTGTCGTATTGGTCTAAATCATATTTTTCTAAGATGCGTAGTCGTTTTTGTTCACAACTACAATCTGGCGTGGAATAGTGACCAGTAAACTTTCCATCTATAACTTCAGTACCCGTACAGATTAGATCTATATCCAATATTTGACAAATGATTTTGAGGTAAATATCTACTGATGCTGAAACCAATACAACATCATCACCATTGTCTTGATGTTTTAATAATTGCTCATAAAGGTTTTGATCCAGTTCCCTGACCAAACGTTGGGCATATTCATTTGCAATATCTTGAATTTCATTGGCATCGGCTTGTTTAAACATTGCATTAAATAATTTGATACGCATGGAGTTGGCAGGGTAGATGTTTAAATAATAGGCCTGAATCCACGGTAAAATTTTGATGCCTTGCTTTACGATGTGTCTTTTTGATAAAGCATAGAAAATAAACCCTGTGAAACTGTCTTTTTTACACAAGGTACCGTCAAAATCAAATAATGCTAAATTTTTAAACGTTTTGCTCTGTGCATACATGTTTCATATCTTCCGTTTACGCGGCTTGCGTACCAGTTAGTATTATAATCACGACTCAATTTAGGCCCAGAAATGACAACTTCAGGCATTATGGCATACATTGGATCTTTGCCCGTTTTATTCTTATAAAGTTTAGATACTGCGATATAAGTTTGAGTTTTTTCAAAATCTTGCTGCTTTTCGTCCTTTAAATCACTACGTAACTGTCGAGGGGTAACTAAAATATTATTTTTTGAAAATAAAGCAGTAAGCGCCTTCTCTGTATCAGTAATCGCTGGACGTGGATCCCCATTTTTGTCATAAGAGAGCAAATCACCATCAAGTGCAAGATCAGCTTCAGTCAGCTTATCGATCATTTTTTGAAAAGCGGCATTTCGACTCGAATACATCCCTGAGTTATAGTCGGCAAAACGATAAATCGGTTTATCATAGTCTGCCGGATACATCATTAAACGATGAATTCCATAGTATAAACCACCAAATTCGGTATACAGGTCATCACGTAATTCATTGATGTTCATACTGCTACGTTTATGCTCTTTGGCATAATTGATATGAACCTGCATGGAACCTAATGTGGTGATTGGGTTCATTTTTTCAGCAATATCTTGACCAACAAATTTGGCCGCACCCGTCAGCGCACTCACATGATAATGCTTTGCCATATAGTCAAAGATTTCACGATAAAGTACGTCTAAATCTTTTTCAGTGCGGACACGGCTCATTTGTTTTAAATAGTTATCATTTGGCGAGGGCTGGTTTTTTAAAACATTCTCAAAATATGAAGCAACAGTACCACCAATTGTGGTTCCAAGTTTATCTTCAAATTTTTCATTTAAACGTGTGGTGACTTCTTTTACCGCTTTATCCCCCAAACCTGGTACAACAGGATTGGCAACAAAGTTAGATTCCTGATCAACCACCGCAATGATGGTGCAGATATTTTCTTTGTTGGTTGGAATTTTTAATTCATTGGAAATATCGTAGATGTCTTTTGCCCAAGAGTCACGTTGATTGACACGATTGGGAATCAGTTTTCTGATTTGCTCTTGTTTTAATTGTTCATCATCTTCATTGGCAAACCATGAACCTTTACCACAAGCAACTAGGCTTAAAGAAAGAGCTAACACGCTGAAAGATTTAAGAAATGCGTGATGTCGAACTAATTTTTTCATATCGAAGAAAACATACTCAGAAAATGATGAGCCACTATGGCAGATGCAGTATACTATGAAGGTCTAAAAATGTATGAATATATATGTATATTGGTCCTTATCAACTGTCAAATAATTTAATCGTTGCACCTATGGCAGGAGTTACAGACCGTCCGTTTAGGACACTGTGCAAATACTTTGGCGCTGGGCATGCGGTAAGTGAAATGATGACCTCTGATCAGACCTTACGTATGACCAAAAAGAGTTTATATCGGGCAAATTTTGATGGTGAATTAGCACCGATTTCAGCGCAAATTGCAGGGTCTGAACCAGATCAGTTGGCTGAGGCAGCACGTTATCAAGTTGCAAATGGTGCGCAAATTGTCGATATCAATATGGGATGCCCAGCAAAAAAAGTTTGTAATAAACTGGCAGGTTCAGCATTGCTGAAAGATGAAGATTTGGTTGCCCGAATTTTAGATGCAGTGGTTAAAGCGGTGGATGTGCCTGTGACGTTAAAAACGCGGTTAGGTTTTTTAAATGGTCATGAGAATATTATCCGTGTGGCGAAACGAGCAGAAGAAGCAGGAATTGCAGCCTTAGCCTTACATGGTCGTACCCGTGAGGATATGTATTTAAATACGGCACGTTATAGTTTGATTAAAGAAGTCAAACAGATGCTCTCTATTCCTGTGATTGCCAATGGTGATATCGACAGCCCTGAGAAAGCCAAATATGTATTGGACTATACTGGTGCTGATGCCGTTATGATTGGACGTACAGCCCAAGGGCGTCCGTGGATTTTTCGTGAAATTGCCCATTATTTAAAAACAGGTGAATATTTAGCAGCACCAGATATTCAAGAAGTAAAACAAGTTTTACTGGGCCATTTGTCTGAACTTTATCAGTTCTATGGTGAATACTCAGGTTGCCGTATTGCACGCAAGCATATTGCTTGGTATACCAAAGGTTTACATTCAAGTAATGAATTTCGTCAAAATATGTATAAAGTGGAAAGTACAGTTGAACAAGCGAAAGTCGTTGAGGATTACTTTAATCACTTGCTTGAACAAGGCAATACGATGAGTGATGTACAGGTTGAATCGGTAAATTTATTGGATGTGTAATCAATAAGGTGTAATCAGTATAGGAGCGAACTCCCATACTGAACTACCCAATCACTAAATGTTTTTTTAATGCATTATTTAAAGGATAAATACGTTGTTTAGGCAAGAGTTTTTCAGCGTGATGATACTGTCCTAAACGTCGAAATTGCGCCATCTTATCTACAAGAGGGGTGATATCTTGGATTGAATGAATCGCAGTGTTGTTAAACGCTTGAATTAAAAAACGACTAATCCCAATTTGAATACTCCGCTGTTCAAGCTTAGTTCCTTTTAAATTCCGTTCAGGATCCCACTGAATATGTACCCTTGCATTTTCAAAAGCTTCAAACCATTGCTCACCATTTTTATGCCCAGAGAGTGTCGGGTCGGTATGTACACTTTGTTCTAGTAAATATTCCCAAAAATCACGTTTGATACGGATTGCTAAGATATGATTTTGGTTGGATTTTGTCGCCCAATGACTGCGTCCCATTAGCCATAAAAATGAAGGTTTTATCCATGTCATTCTTTGAAAGGAAAAAGGTGAAACAAATTTTTGTTGTTGGACTGCTAAATGGGCAATATGTTGATTATAGGCTTGATAAACCGTAAACGTGTCACGGTCATATAGCGCACGTATTTGATGATAGGCAGACATGATAAATCTCACTTTTAATTTGAATAAGTTGTTGAAAATTTATAACTTAATCAAATAAGTGAAAAATGATTCACCGATTGGCAAAAAATTTGATTTAACATGAGCATCAAGCTAGCTTTATTGATTTTATCGCTATTCGAGTCAAAATGGCATTTTTATCAAGCTGATTATATTTTATACACCCATAATAATGGTTTATTTAAGTCATGAATAAAGATTCTTTGAGAATACTGGCACAATACAATATATGGGCAACCCTGCGTCTTTGTGAAAGTTTAAAAGCTGTGTCCGATGATGATTTTAACAAAAATGTTGGTCTTTATTTTAAAAGCATTGCTGGCACTTTGAATCATTTGCTATTGGGGGAACATTATCTTTGGTATTCACGCTTTAAGCAGGGTGTATCACCTGCAATTGCATTAGATACTATCATCCAAACTGAAAAAACCCTATTACTGGACGAATTACAAGAGAAGTCGAATAACTGGATTGAGTTTCTAGAGCAGTTAGATGAAAAAACCTTAAATGCAGATTTAACCTATAAACGAGTTTCTGGACAAGAACTGACTTTGCCTTATGCTGCTACTCTTATGCATGTATTTAATCATGGCACACATCATCGTGGGCAAATTACTGCTGCAATTACAGGATTGGGGTATGTATGCCCCGAATTAGATTTGGTGTATATGTTAGTTGAACAAAGCCAAGCATAATAAGTATAAATAGAAGCTGTCGCAGTTCAGCTTCTATTGACAGCTTAGTTAAGCATTAAGAATGGTTCATTTCTACAACCAGTTGATTAACTAGATCTCGAGCTTCTAATTCACGGATCAGTCCAACATTACTTCCAGCCCAGAATGCACCAAAGCCAGTATCACCATGTTGAACAGCTAAAGCATTCAGTTGTTTAGCTAAATCATAGGCATAAGGGTAGGCGGCTACATGTGGACGGTCGGGCTGATCAATCCTCGCTTGCCAATGATTGATGATGCCGCGTGCTGGGCGACCTGAAATGCTTGAAGTAATTTGAGTGAGTGGGTGATCAAATAAAGCCTTGCGGTATGCTGCATTGGCATTTGAAGATTTACATTGTACAAAAGCAGTTCCCAGTTGAACGGCATCAGCACCAAGGTTTAACATGGTTTTAGCTTGTTGCCCATTCATAATACCACCTGCTGCAATGACAGGAAGTGAACTATATTTTTTGATGAGTTGGACTAAATCTGCGGTTTTAATTGCGCCATCAATTTGAGCATTAAAAATACCGCGATGACCACCTGCTTCGATACCTTGAGCTACAATAATATCAATCCCTGCTTCTTCGATAGTGAGCGCTTCAGTTAGATTGGTTGCAGAAACAATTGTGATGATACCGGCTTGTTTTAATTTTTGAATTTGATATTCATGCGGAATGCCAAAGTGGAAACTTACTGCTTTGGGTTGAGTGTCTAAACAAAGGTTTAAAAAATCATCATTGTCTTTAAAGCTAGGGTAAATACATTTTAATTCTGTAGGTGGGCTTGCACCAAATTTTTCAAATTCAGTTGCTAAATGTTGACTCCATAACAGATTAGATTCAGTGTTTAATGCTGCTGATTCATGACAGAAAAAGTTTAATTGAAAAGGATGTGGTGTTAGTGCTTGAGTTTCATGAATTTGTTTTAATGCAGAATCTAGTGTATTTGCACCGAGTCCTAAAGCACCTAAAGCCCCTTGATTTGATACTTCTGCAGCCAATAGTGGGGTAGAAACTCCAGCCATTGGTGCAAGTAATATGGGATGTTTTATCCCTAATTGTTCTAATAAAGACATACTTAAGCTCCTTGTGTTTTAAGTTACTTTGCCGAAGCGACTGCAAATTAGCAAATTATGTTCGGTATTTATTATAAAAATATAATTTAAATACATCTTTAAGTTGCGACTTATTTTATCAAGACATAGATTAAACTGGAGTGACTTGGAACAGTGAACCAATCCAGCTTGAGAACGCCATTGCGATAATTCCCCACACAGCCACACGGAAACTACCTTTGAGTATTGATGTACCAGCAAAATAGCTGGATAACGCACCCAGTATGACTAGAGATAAGATACCGACAACTAAAACAATTTTCTCTAAATATGCTTCCGGGCTAAACACAATTGATAATGTCGGAAATAATGCACCAATAGAAAAAGATAATGCAGAAGAACCAGCAGCCTGTAATGGTCTTGCAGCAGTTGCTTCATTGATCCCAATTTCATCACGTGCATGTGCTTCCAAAGCATCTTTTTCTGTGAGTTGAACAGCAACTTGATGCGCCAATTCAGGATCTAAACCACGTTGAATATAAATGTGGGTAAGTTCTTTAAGCTCTAAGTGCGGATTCTTTTCTAATTCTAGAGCTTCTACTTTTAGATCTGCTGCTTCAATATCTGACTGTGATTTAACGGAAATATATTCACCGGCAGCCATTGAGGTTGCACCAGAAATTAATCCTGCAATACAGGTAATCAGCAGGGTGTGGCTTGAGGCACCGCTTGCTGCCATTCCCATCACTAAACTAGTCACAGAAATAATGCCATCATTTGCACCTAAGACGGCTGCTCTTAACCAGCCTGTACGTTGTATAAAATGCTGTTCTAGGTGGTGAGAATGAGACATAAACAAAACTCCATGTGACTGAAAGTCGGTTAATTTATAATGTAAATATATGACAAATGAAAAAAAGCTCCTATATTTAGGAGCTTTTTTTCATATTAAAACTATTGGCTCGCTTTTTCTTTAACGTCAGCAGCACCTTTTTCAACAGCACCCGCAGCAGTTGCAGTGGCATCTTTAGCAGCATCAACAGTTGCATCTGCAGCATGGGCAGTTGCATCAGCTGCATGATCTACAGCAGTCGCAGTTGCATTTGCTGCATTATCCGCAGCTTTAGCAGTCGCATCCGCTGCATTTTGAGCCGCGTGTTCTGCATCATGTTTTGCTTGTTCTACGGCATTTGCAGCATGTTCACCTGTAGTCGCACCCGTTTCAGGTGCTTTGTCTTTATTACAACCAACAAGTGCAATCGTTGCAATCAGACCAAGAGAAAGTAGAAGTTTATTCATTGTCTTGTACCTTTTTTAAATTAATTTTTGGCATCCAGCAGTTGGATAAAATAAGGGCTCGTTAATATTTCATAAGTAGCTTGCGTTGTAGGCTAAAATTGAGCAAAGCTTGTATAAGTCACTAAGGATGAAACAAAAAGAATAACGGATCTCTTTTAAGTTTCATAACGCCAACAGAGCTAATTTTAGTTGCAACCAGAGTAAGAACAAAGCACTGCTTTATTGGCAGCACAAGGCGAAGCTCAGGGACTAGTGTATTTTTTACTGTTACCTTGTTACGAACTACTCATTTAGAAAGACTAAATTTCATATTTCGTGCCTAGTATCATCTAAAACACACACTGTCGCAAACATAGAGGAATGATCAACAAATCCAAATATAAACACAAAAAATAACCAAATCAAAAAATAAAATGTAAATTTTTTATAAGATCAATTTATCTTATATTGAATAATAACTGATCAACATAATTTTAATAAAAGTTTAATATAATATGAATACACTCGCTTTATATCTAAAACTCAAGTATCAATAAAATACTTAATGAAAAAATAAAAAAGTTGTTTCTATGTTTTATCGTTAAAATTAAATCAAGACATAGTTTAAGATCTAAACAATTTATGATATTAATCGATTAAAAGTGACGAGTAGTACTAGATCTGACAATTTTGAACTTTGGAGACAAAATCAGTGCTGTAAAAATAAATTAAAATTGAAAAAAAATATTTACAAGCCAATAAAAACAGATAGAATTGAGCTAAAATGTGAAGTATATCAAATAATTCTGTCACTAGAAAAAGTCTAGAAAACATGTTTTTCGGCTTTTAAAAATGCTTAATTTACAAATTAATTTATGGGGTTTTCTTGAATATGCTTGATCTAAACACATCTCGAAAAGTACCCGATGATTTTGTCGTATATGCTGAAAAACAAATCAGACAACTTTTGAACTCGGTCAGTGGTGTAGAGTTCATCATGTTGTGTACTTCTGATGGTTTTGAAATTGCTTTAGCCAACAAGAAAAATATTAACAATTCTGGAAAAATTGCTGCAGTGAGTAGTTCGATTTTGGCCTTAGTGACAGCATTTGTTTCAGAAATCAATCTTGTTGGATGTCAAACAATTACCTTAGATGCAGAGAATGGAAAAGCGCTATTAACCGCAATTCCTCATCCAAAGCATCCGTTGGTTTTAGTGGCGATGACCAACAAAGATATTTTATTGGGGCAGATCCTATATGAGCTCAAATCTACTTCTGAATTACTCACGAGAAACATATAGGGAAGTTATTTTAAAATATGTGATGAGGTTTACATTTTTTTAAAAAATGAGATCTATACTGATTTTTTTTCGAATCTGGTATTTTTTGGAATTTTTTGAAAGCTTTAAATAGTCAAATTAGTTATTTATTTTTTAAATTTCTATTGAATAATTAATATTTTTTATGCTATTTAAATGAGTGTGGAAATAATTAATTAAAATTGATTATCAAATAAAATTAAATGGGTATTCAAAAAGAATACTAATTTATCCATGTTAGTTAGAAATGAAAATTTTTAGCTATATAGTAAAGTGTTTTAGTAAAGCAAAATAAAAATTGAATTGCTAAAACGAACAACAATGTTGAAAGCAACGGGGATGCTCATGGCTCGTATCACACTAGATCAATTAACTGATATCGATGGTTTCGTTTGTGCTGCATTAGTAGATAGCGAAAGTGGTTTATCTTTAGCGACTGCGGGTGCAGGTTTAGACTTAGAATTAGCAGCAGCAGGTAATACTGAAGTTGTTCGTGCTAAGCGTAAAGTTGCAAAAGCACTAAAATTAGATGATGTAATTGAAGATATTTTAATTACATTAGGTAAGCAGTATCACTTGATTCGTCCACTTGATTCAAATGAAAATTTATTTCTTTATCTGGTTTTAGATCGTTCTAAATCAAACTTAGCAATGGCTCGTCACGAGTTAAAAGCATTTGAAAAAGGCTTAGATTTTTCTTAATTTAAAAACTGAAAAGCTTAAAAAACTCGTCCTCGGACGAGTTTTTTCTTTTACTATCCTGTATAACATAAGTATCGTATTTATTGTGTTGAGCATTCATGTTAAAAGCTGGAATTTATAAACATTATAAAGGTAATTTATACCAAGTCTTTCATGTCGCAACACATAGTGAAACCCGAGAAAAAGTTGTGGTTTACCAATGCTTATATGGCGACTACTCAGTGTGGGTGAGACCTTATGAGATGTTTTGTGAGCAGGTCACATTAGAAAATGGCCAAATTCAACCAAGATTTGATTTTTTACATGCTGTTTAATCCATATGCGTTAGACTTTATAGGTTGATTAAGTCATGTAATAAACCGTAACGATGTAACTTGTCAAAAGCTATGTATTGTCATAGCAATGACGTAAATGATTGAAATAATAACAATGATAGTGAAAAGGAAGATCTAAACATGAGTTTAAGTAACCCATTTTTGCAACGATTGAATGAACTATATCAATCCTTTATTAAGTTTGATGCCACACAGTGTGATCGTATTAAACGCTATCGAAATATCGAACCTGAATCAGCATTGTTTTTAGCGATGCAAGTAAGAATTCAGCAGTCTAAGAAAATTTTAGAGATCGGAACATCAACAGGTTATTCTACATTGTGGCTTGCGGATGCAGCCAAAGTGACAGGTGCGAAGGTGACAACGCTTGAGATCGATGAAAAAAGAACTCAGCAAGCGCAACTGCATGCTCAAGAGTTAAAAGTTGATGACGTGATCGATTTTTGGGTGGGGGATGCGCAAAAATACTTAGAACAGTGTCAGAAACAATATGACTTTATTCTACTTGATGCTGAACGCAATGCTTATTTAAATTACTGGGTATATCTACAGAAGATGCTTGTAGAGCATGGCGGAGTTTTGATTGTTGATAACGTAATATCACATGCGGCTGAAGTTAAAAGCTTTATCAAAGAAGTTAAACAAGATGAAAGGTTTATGACAACAACCTTGTCGATCGGGTCAGGTCTGTTTATGGTGACATTAAAAAACTAACACAGTTTTTATATCAGGGAGAAATCTCCCTGACTTTACTTTAAAAGCGCCGCTCTAAAATTATAAAATTGAAAGCCTTTTAAAATGTAAATCATATTCTAGGTATTTATGCACGAATGCTGTTTTATCACTACATCGTAGTAAATTATTGTATATAAATTCTGGTACGGGATGGTAAAGTTCACCAGAACCATTGTTATAAAAAATTTTTAAATACCGTGAAGAAGCATTATACTTCCAAGAAGTCACGGTAATCATAGATCCCATAAGCAACCCCTTAAACTTTTGATTGTTTTACAGAAAAAATATTCTGTATCTTTTGAAATTAGTCTATTCACTTAAAGAAATGTATAGTGGTTTTGTAAAAATCCTAATGATTGTTTTGATAGGGTTATTCATATTTTGACATTGCGTATTTTTGCAAGATAAACGCTTAAAAATCATAATTAAACGAGATAACGAGTTTTTTAATAATTTAGGGATAGATTATGATTCTTGCAATAGATGTTGCCTATACAGAAAACGCTGCACAATTTGCTGGCATTGTATTTGAGTCTTGGACGAGTTCTAGTATATCGAACCATTACCTTATCACCATCAAGCCAATTGCTGACTATGAGTCAGGTCAATTTTATAAACGTGAATTGCCGTGTATTTTAAAATTATTGGATTTGGTGAAAGAAACCATTGATATGATTGTGATTGATGGCTATGTTTATTTAGGTGTTGAACAAACAGTTGGTTTAGGACAGCATTTATATACTGCCTTAGCTGATAAAACTCCTGTAATTGGAGTGGCTAAAAATGAATTTAGGGGAACGCCAAAGGAATTTGAAATTCTACGTGGACAAAGTGTTAAGCCCTTATATGTCTCTGCCATCGGAATAGAATTAGCGAAAGCGAAACACAATGTGCAGTCCATGTATGGGAAATACCGTATTCCTGAGCTACTTAAGCAAGTTGATCGTTTGAGCAAAACAACGCAAAAATAATTACGCTATTCTAAATCCAGTGGTTTAAATGCATTTTTTATATGCTAATACTTTGTTTTTTTATTAAAAAAATATTTTATAAATTTATGGTGAAACATATATGGATCAGTCAGCGTCTCGTCAAAAAATTTCAATAAACTATATTGAATTTAAGGTGAAAGACATCCTCCAAAGCAAAAAGTTTTATCAAAACTTAGGCTGGACTTTTACTGACTTTGGTCCTGCATATTGTGAGTTTGATTCAGGGGAGATAAAAGGTGGCTTTACCCAATCTGACAATGTGCAAAGTTCTGGTGGGGCATTAATTGTCTTATATAGTATCCAGTTAGAACAAAGTTTAGCGTGTGTGAAAGAGGCAGGAGCAACTATCGTACAAGAGATCTTTAGTTTTCCTGGTGGGCGTCGTTTTCATTTTAAAGATTTAGACGGATATGAAATTGCAATTTGGTCTCATTAAATAAAAACCTACAAACGCAAAAACCTGCACATAAAATCCAATGTAAAAAAACCACGCTAAAAAGCGTGGTTTTTTTATGGGTTTAATCTAATTCAAGAATTAGATTTTACCGACTAAGTCGATTGAAGGTGCAAGAGTTGCATCACCTTCTTTCCATTTAGCTGGGCAAACTTCGCCAGGATGACCGTGAACGTATTGAGCTGCTTTAACTTTACGAAGAAGTTCAGAAGCATCACGACCAATACCACCAGCATTGATTTCGATGATTTGGATTTTACCTTCAGGATCGATAACGAAAGTACCACGATCAGCAAGACCAGCAGATTCAATTAAAACTTCGAAGTTTTTAGCAAGAACCCAAGTTGGGTCACCAACCATTACATATTCAATTTTTTTGATTTCTTCAGAAGAATCGTGCCAAGCTTTGTGCGTGAAGTGTGTATCTGTAGAAACAGAGTAGATTTCAACGCCTAATTTTTTGAATTCAGCATAGTTGTCTGCAAGATCACCAAGTTCTGTTGGGCAAACAAAAGTGAAGTCTGCTGGATAGAAGAAAACTACAGACCATTTACCTTTAAGATCGGCTTCTGTAACTTCAATGAATTGGCCGTTTTGGAAAGCTTGTGCTTTAAATGGTTTAACTTCAGTATTAATTAAGCTCATCATTATCTCCATGATTGAGGTGTTTATCTAATATTTAACTAGAATAATGAATTTTCGATTATTGAGGAAATAGTATTTTTTTATCACTAAGATCGGAAAATCAAATTAACGTGCTCCAAATACATTTCACCAAAAACCGTTGTTTTGTCAGAGTTTCATCAACTAAAGCAAATCAAGATGATGTTTGAATGACAAAGCATCCTTTTTTAATCTGTTACAAACATGATGCTTCTGGGGCTATATTTCAAGGGTGATTTCTAAAAAAGATATAAAATTTATTTCAATGTATAGAATTTGTTCATATAAGATAAATTGAACTTTAACTACATCACATTTCAATGTTGTGCATCGAGCAAATGATACAGGGGCTGCTGTTTTGTGCTTGGGCATCACTTCAAGCTAGCTAGTTTTGTAGATCATATAGCAACAGATCTACGTCTATATGAATATTTGCAACCACAGCCAGTTGCGTAGTTGAGTAAACTTTAGCACCTTTTAAATATTATTTTTATAATACATGTATAACACAATGGTGAATTCACTTTGATTGGACTATCTCTCCTGTGCTTTACAGCGTAAAATATCCCGTTCAATTTTAAGTATTAGGATAATGCATCTGTGCCAAATCAGTTAAATGTCGATCAATGGGTTATGGTACGAGATCGCCATCGTTTAAATCGACTGAAAAAAGGAAAAGATGCTCATCCTGAAAAATTCCAAGAATTGTTTGAGAAATCAAATCATCAAGTCAAAAAAAGATTAGCCAGTCTACCGACAATCAAACTCAATCAGGATCTACCGGTTACCCAGTATGCAGATAAACTGATTGAAGCGATTCAGAAGCATCAGATTATTATTGTTGCAGGGGAAACGGGTTCTGGTAAAACTACGCAATTACCACAGATTGCAATGCTTGCAGGTCGTGGTTTAACTGGGATGATTGGTCATACTCAGCCTCGTCGTTTGGCAGCACGGAGCGTATCGCAACGAATTGCTGAAGAAGTTGGTGAAAAGCTGGGTGAAAGCATCAGTTTTAAAGTGCGTTTTAATGAGCAAGGATCAAATGATTCGATCGTTCGCTTAATGACGGATGGTATTCTACTTGCTGAACTTTCTAATGATCGTTATTTAAATAAATATGACACGATTATTATTGATGAAGCACATGAGCGTTCATTAAATATTGATTTCATCATGGGTTACCTGAAGCAACTGGTCAAAAAGCGCCCTGATTTAAAAATCATTATTACTTCAGCGACATTAGATGTGAATCGCTTTAGCGAATATTTTAATGGTGCACCAATTTTTGAAGTGGAAGGACGTAGCTTTCCAGTAGAACTGCGTTATCGTCCGATTTCAGAGATGACGATCGGCGGTAGTGATGATGATGACTTTGATGAGTTTGAAGAAAATTTACCACGCGCAGTGGTACAAGCTGTAGAAGAATGTTTTAAGGATGCTGAGTCTAAGGGACATCCTGAACATGCGGATATTCTTATTTTCTCAAGTACTGAACAAGAAATTCGAGAACTACAAGAGACCTTACAAAAATTTGGTCCTAAACACACGCAAATTTTACCTTTATATGCTCGTTTAGCTTTGGCAGAACAGCAGAAAATCTTTAATCCATCTGGTGGTGGTCGACGTATTATCATCGCGACAAACGTTGCTGAAACAGCATTGACTGTACCGAATATTCGTTATGTGATCGACAGTGGTTTTGCACGTATTTCTCGCTATAACTATCGTTCACGGGTACAGCGTTTACCGATTGAAGCGATTTCTCAAGCTGCTGCAAATCAGCGTAAAGGGCGATGTGGTCGTATTGCACCAGGTGTTTGCATTCGCTTATACAGTGAAGATGATTTTCAAAGTCGTCCAGATTTTACTGAACCAGAAATTAAACGGACCAATTTAGCATCGGTTATTTTACAGATGCAAAGTCTCGGTTTAGGTGCTGTAGAAGATTTTGATTTTATTGAGCCACCAGACCATCGTTTGGTCAACGATGGGCGTAAGTTGCTGATTGAATTAGGTGCTATCCATGACGCGCAAAATTCAAATAATCTTCCTCAAGCAATGGCACAAAATGAAATTGCGGTTTCCAAGCAGGGAACTGTAGGTGATGCTAAAGCAAAAAACCTTGCTCAACCTGCTACTAAAAAAGCCGAACTTCAAAATAACAGTTTAACCAAAATCGGTCTACAAATGGCAAAAATGCCAATAGACCCACGCCTTGCACGTATGATTCTTGGTGGTGCTCATTTTGGGGTACTGAATGAAGTTTTGATTATTGTTGCTGCGCTTGCAGTACAAGACCCACGCGAGCGTCCTGCTGATAAGCAAATGCAGGCGGATCAAAAACATGCATTATTTAAAGAAGCAGATTCAGATTTTCTATTTTATATTAAACTGTGGAATACACTGACTGAAAATCGTGAAACTTTGAGTGAAAGCAAAAGACGTAATTTTGCCAAACAGCATTTTCTTAGCTGGTTGCGCTTACGTGAGTGGAAGAAAACTCATGAACAATTACTGGATTTAGCACAAGGTTTAAAACTTTCATTCAATGAAAAGCAGGCCAGTTATGAAAATTTACACCGTGCCTTATTGACAGGACTATTGTCCTTTATTGCCAATAAAACTGACGAACGTAATATTTTCATGGCAGTTCGTCAGCAAAAAGCCCGAATTTTTCCTGCATCAACCTTACATAAAACCAATACCCCATGGGTAATGGCATTTGAAATGGTCGAAACCTCACAGGTGTATTTACGCACACTGGCAAAAATTGAGCCTGAGTGGATTCTTTTGGCTGCACCGAACTTATTAAAACATCATTATTTTGAGCCACATTGGGCGAAAAAACCGGGTGTGGTCAATGCTTATGATCAGATTTCATTATTTGGACTGATCATTGAACCGAAACGTGCCACCAATTATGAAAAAGTGGACAAGTTGGCTGCACATGAAATTTTCTTAAGAGATGCGCTAACTACAGGAAACTTGGGAACAACGCCACCATTCTTAAAACACAACCTATTAAAGCTTGAAGAAGTGGAGCGGGTAGAAGACAAACTGCGTCGTCGTGATTTAGTCGTCGATGAAGAAACCATTTATCAGTTTTATGCCGCTAAAGTGCCTACGGAAATTGCCAGCCGTCGCAGCTTTGAAGATTGGCGAGCAACAGTAGAACCGCAGAATCCTCGTTATCTTTTTGTTGATGATGATGATTTATGGATGAATGATCGTCTAACCACACAGCAATTTCCAGATTATTTACATAATGGACAATTGCGTTTAGCTGCCAGCTATCGTTTTGATCCAAGTCATGATGAAGATGGCGCAACTGTAAAAATTCCTGTACAGGCCTTAGCTCAAGTTGATGAAAATATTTGGTCTTGGGGGATTCCGGGTTGGCGTTTGGATTTAATCGAAGCTTTATTAAAAGCCTTACCAAAAGATAAACGTCGTAACTTGGTGCCGATTCCAGATACAGCCAATAAATTGATCAAAGCAGTCGATGCGCAACATTTGCGTCAGCATATTTTTGAGTTTTTGGCATTTCAATTACGTGGTGAACAAATTACCAATAAAGATTTTTCTTTTGAACGTATTGATCAATTCTTAATTCCATTTATCAAAGTAATTGATGAAAAAGGTCGCGTGATTGAAAAAGGCCGTGATCTTGCAGAACTTAAAGCACGTTGTCGAACTGAAACACACAGTCCTGTCAAACAGTTAAAAGGTGAGTTTACTACTTTTCCTGAAAGCTTTGTATTTGAAGCATCTCAGAAAGTAACTGGGGTTGTGGTTAAACAATATCAGGCACTGGTTCCAAGCAAAGACTTTGCTAAGTTAGAGTTGAAAGATGATTCTGGTATTGTGATTCAGACCTTTAATGATCAAAGTGAAGCGATTAAACAGCATCGTGAAGGCGTAATTCGTTTGATTCATATGCAATTGGGGGATTTGATTCGTCAATTGAAAAAGCAAATTTCCAAGCCACTGGCATTGGCATATTCTCCTTTGGGCGATAAAGCACAACTTGAGCAAATGTTGGTGTACGCAACATTACAAATGGCAATTCAAGATTTACCAATTAATGCTGAAGAATTTGCGATAGTCATGGCAGATGTGAAAAAGTCATTTTTAAGTTATGGTCAGGAAGCATTAAAGTTGATCAGTGAAATTTATATTCAATGGCAGGAAATACGCCAGCAATTGTTGATGCTGGATCAAGATGTATTTGCTAAAAATATGAATGATATTGAGGATCAACTCGATTTAATGAACTTATCCAATTTTGTTTATTCAAAATCTTCAGATATTTGGCAGGAATATCCTCGTTATTTAAAAGCATTGTTATTGCGTTTAGATCGATTGCCGAATAATCTAAATCGTGATGATGCTGCAATTAAAGAAGTAGATCCTTGGATGGATAAACTGTTTAAGTTTAAGTCGGATGTCCGTGTTAAAGAAGTCTACTTCATGGTTGAGGAACTACGTATTTCATTATTTTCTCAACCAATGAAAACCAAGATGCCGATTTCGTCAACCAGAATACAAAAAGTATGGGAAAAGCTTGGAATCGGTTAGAATAGAAATAATTTGAAATATTTGTGAATTTAAAAAGGAGTTTTACATGGGCATCCGTATTACAGGTACAGGTTTGTACCATCCTGAAGAAGTGATTACCAATGAAGAATTGGTGGATTGTTTAAATGCTTATGTGGAACAATTTAACAGTGAAAATGCTGAAAAAATTGAAGCGGGTGAAGTTGTTGCCCGTCGTGGTTCAAGTGCAGAATTTATTGAAAAAGCATCAGGTGTAAAGCGTCGTTATGTGATTGAAAAATCAGGTGTCCTAGACATTAATCGTTTACGTCCTCGTTTAGAAGAACGTTCAGATGAAGAGCTTTCAATCCAAGCTGAGTGGGGCGTGATTGCGGCAAAACAAGCGATGGAAAATGCAGGCTTAACTGCAGAAGACATTGATGTGGTGATTTTAGCTTGTTCAAATTTACAACGTGCTTATCCTGCTGTTGCAATTGAAATTCAAACTGCATTGGGGATTCAGGGCTATGCCTACGACATGAATGTGGCGTGTTCAGCTGCTACATTTGGTTTGAAACAAGCCTACGATGCTGTAAAAACGGGTGCACGTCGTGTGTTATTGGTCAATGTGGAAATTACCTCAGGCCATACTGACTATCGTTCACGTGACTGCCATTTTATTTTTGGCGATGTTGCAACAGCTTCAATTATTGAAGAAACGGATAGCAAAACAGGGTTTGAAATCGTAGATACCCATTTGTTTACCCAATTCTCCAATAACATCCGAAATAATTTTGGTTTCTTAAATGGTTCAGAATTAACTTCTCGTGATGATAAGCAATTTCGTCAAGATGGTCGCAAAGTATTTAAAGAAGTGTGTCCATTGGTTGCGAAAATTATTTCCACACAATTGGAAAAGAACAGTATTCAACCTGAAAATGTAAAACGTTTTTGGCTACATCAAGCCAATGCCAATATGAATGAATTAATTTTAAAACTCATTGTCGGCAAAGAAGTTGCAGAAGCAGATCCTGATTTGGTACCAATCATTTTAGATGAGTTTGCCAATACGTCTTCAGCAGGTGTGATCATTGCATTACATCGTAGTGCGGATCAGGTGAATGATGGTGAATATGGTGTGCTATGTTCATTTGGTGCAGGTTATTCTGTGGGTTCAATTCTTGTACAAAAGCACGTTGCTTAAATCATAATTTTATAAAATCTCCCCCCCTTGCGTCGCTAAAAGCATAGTTCAGCTACTTTGAAAAGAAGGGGGGATTATCCAAAATTTAACTTATTTTATTTGTTCAAAGCTCTTCCCTGAAAAAGGAGCAGTCATACACTTAATGGTAAGATCAAAAAATGTTGAAAAGTATTTTGTAGAGATACAACATGACTGAAAAAACCTTGAAAATACGCCACAACGTTAAACTAATTCGATTAATAAGCAGCTTACAGCGCTTTTACTTTCGTCCAACATTTTTAGGTATTGAAAATTTAGTACCGAATAAACCAGCCATGTATGTCGGTAATCACACCATCTATGGTGTTTTAGATTCTCCGATTCTGATTGATTATTTATTTACAGAGCATAAAATCGCTGTGGTTAGTTTAGCTGATCATATCCATTTTCATATTCCGATTTGGAAAGAGGTAGTTAAACGTGTCGGTGGGGTTGATGGCGTACAAGAATATGCCAAAGAAGCGATGCGACAAGGCTATTCGATTTTGGTTTTTCCAGGAGGTGGTCGAGAAGTTATTAAACGCAAAGGTGAAGCTTATCAATTGATCTGGAAGCAACGCTTTGGTTTCTTAAAGTTGGCTCAGGAATTTGGTTATGAAATAGCTCCTTTTGTGGCTTTAGGTGGTGATGAAGTTTTTGATTTGGCTTTCGATGTAAATATTCTGCTCAAACAAAAATGGTTTAATAAAATATTATCAAATCCCAAAATAGGTTCATTGCTTAGACAGGGTGAGGTTATTCCTTCGATTCCAAAGCATATTATTCCAAAGCGGATTCCTTTCTATTTCAAATTTATGCCACGGTTATCTATTGAACAGATTGGGAGCATGGATGATATGATTGTATTTCGTGATCAATTGCAAGCGAGTATTTATACTGAAATTGAGGCCTTAAAGTCCTATCGAGCAGATGATCTAGAACAAAAAACTTAGAACAAAAAACAATCTTTGAGAGCGCAATAATGTTTGAACTGCAAACCAATTTTAAACAGATACTTCAGCTATTAAATCCGCGAACTCAACCCATTCAAAGTACTGTGACTTTTCTTTCAGATCCTCATTATCTTGAATTTTTACAACAGTGTGGCGATACTGAAATTACCCCTGATATTGATTTATTTGGCTATGAAACTGCGATAAAGGAAAACCAGTATTTCGCAGAGCATGTGGAAAAATTATCCCAACAACTATGGAAAATTGGTCGTACAGGGCAAGGTGATGAATGGTTTTTAGATCGCAATAGTTTTGATATTTTATTCTATAATCATGATTTAGGCATGGATTTAGATGAGAGTTTAAAGCATGATCAGTTCCAGTCAATGCAAGTCAACTTTTTCCAATTTTTACAATTTGCTTTACTTCTGCAAGCAATGGATCAGCACTTGGATAAAAAACCATTGTCTACGATTGGATTGGAGCAATTTCAAGATACTGTAAATCGTATCCATCCTGAACTTTTTTCACATTATCCATTTGATTATTTATAAGTTATAAGTGTTAAAATTGCTCGATAAAATGTGTTTACTCACAATATAAAGGAATAAAAATGTATACAGCTTCTTGTCTTTGTGGTGGTATTCAACTGAAAATTCATAGTGAAATCCCTCAAATATTTGTTTGTCATTGTCAGCAATGCCAAAAAGCTCAAGGCACTGCATTTGTGGCGATTGCTCCTATTCAGACTCAAGATTTAGAGATTGTTCAAGGACAGGCACTATTTCAAGAATATTATGCCACTGAAAATAAAAAACGAACGTTCTGTAAAAGATGTGCATCCCCATTATTTAGTGCGCGTCTAGACTTACCAGAAGTAGTTAGATTACGTGTAGGTATTGTAAATGAGCCTGTTCAAGGCAAGATTGTTTCACATGCATTTACCGATAACAAAGCTGCTTGGTTTGAAATTTTGGATACTGCACCACAATTTGTCCAAGCGATTTGCTAAATAGTGAAGTTATATTTCAAAAGTAAGAATGCTGGATATTTATTGTTTAAATAAGATTTTGTGCGCTATCTTACTTTTTTAAGTATCTGAATTTTATATTTTTATAAATAATTCAGAAATTAGTTTAAGTCGTTTGTATATATAAATACCTTCTGTATAATTTTCAAAAAATACATTTTAAATCAATAGAAGGTATAAATGACAAGAATAGTCGTCGCTGCAAAACAAGACAAAATATTACTACAGGATTCTCAAGCAAAAACAGTCAGTTTAAATCAACCTGCTATTATTCAAATTGGTGTCACACAACAAGATGTGAAAACACTAGAGCGATTAGGTGATAAGCTGATTATTAGTTTAAATAATGGTGAGCAAATTGTTTTAGAGGGATTTTTTCAAACCAATGCAACTACAACCCATTCTTTAACTTTCCCTAAAGCGGATGGAAGTTTCTCACTTGCTCACTTTGATGATAATGGAAACTTTACAGACTATAGCGGTTTGCAAAAACTTGACACTTTACTCTATGAAGGTGCCAATACTGCGGGTGTTCAACAAATCTCTGCTTATGAAGATTCAACACCTGAGTTTTCATTTTCAAATTTATTTTCTTCAAGCGCAGTGAAAGCAGGTGTCGGTCTTGTTTCTGCAATTGGTTTAGGTTTGGCATTGATTGATGATGGTGGAAGTAATCAATCAAAGGGGGTTACTGACATTATTGCACCGAAAACGCCGACTGCAACATTAAATCCAGAAGGTACTGAAATTAAGGGTACGGCTGAAGCGGGTGCGACTATTTATGTAATTGATAAAAACCAGAAAGTGATTGCTACAGCAGTGGTAGATAAAGATGGAAATTATTCATTGACACTGCCGGAGGCTTTGCTGAACAATAATACTTATTATATCAATGCAAAAGACAAAGCTGGAAATGCTTCAACCTATACCTCGGTTGTGGGTACTAAAGATACTATTGCACCCAATGAGCCTCAGGGGCAGTTAAATGAGCAAGGAAATATTGTTACTGGTAAAGCAGAAGCGAATGCCATAATTAATGTGCATGATCCAGCGGGTCAACTGATTGGTACTGCAAAAGCCAATGCACAGGGACAATTTTCTGTTGCTATTTCTCCTGCTTTAACCACAGGCCAGATTGGTACAGTCGAAGCGATTGATGCATCTGGTAATAAATCAGAAAAACATAATATTGAAGTCGGTAAAGATACTATAGCACCTGATCAACCTAAGTTTGATGTATCTAAAGATGGATCTTCAATACATGGAACCGCAGAAGCAAATGCTAAAGTGATCATTCAAGATTCAACAGGTACGGTGATTGCAACAGGTGTTGTAGACGCCAATGGCAAATTCAATATCACCATTTCTCCTGCTTTAGATGCAAGCAAGACTGGCAAAATTATAATTGAAGATGCTGCAGGAAATAAGTCGAGTGCTGTAGAAATTAAAGCTGGACAAGATGTTTTAGCACCAGATAAACCCGTGGCCAATTTAAATGCTGAAGGAACTGTGATCACGGGTACCGCTGAAGCAAATTCCAAAATTTCAGTTTATGACAGTGCAAATAAATTATTAGGCACAGCAACAACAGATGCAAACGGAAATTATTCTGTTACGCTTTCGACAGCATTGACTGAAGCAAAAGTCGGTAGTGTATATGCAACAGATGCAGCTGGAAATCAGTCAGCGCTTACATCTGTAACAGGAACCAAAGATGTAACTGCGCCTGCAAGTCCAAAAATCACAGATGTGGTTGATGATGTTGGGACAACTGTAGGTTCTGTTGCAGCAAATGGGACTACAGATGACAAGCGGCCTGTGATTTCAGGAACAGGAGAAGTTGGAGCAACTTTAATTATTTATGACAATAATCAGGCGGTAGGAAAGGTCACAGTTGGTGCAGATAGTAAATGGTCATTTAGTTTTGCTTATGATTTAACTCTGGGAAGTCACAGTATTACCACTGTACAAACGGATAAAGCAGGGAATACCAGTTTAGTAAGTGATGCACGAACATTTACTGTAATAGAAATCGCCACAAAAATGGCAGTTTTTGATGAAACGTCAGCTTTTCATGCTGATTTAGCTGATTCGAATATTGATTCAGCTAAAAGTACTGATGCTATTGGATTAGGTATTTTAAATTCTGAATCAGAAAGTAGGGCTCAAGTACTCGATCAATCATCACCCATAGAAAATCAATTCTCGTTGCTCCATTCAAATGTTTCAGATTTAGATCATAAGCCTATTGCTGGCAGTTCAACTACCCTCAGTACAAGTATAAACACTGTACTGCAAGATGTGCTTGAAAATATCAAGACAGACAACAATACTAATTCTCATGACAGCACGGCCATGTCAGTCGATGAATTGTTGGTAAATACTTCTGTCAATGATTTAACTACAAATCAAATTGATGACGTGCTTGCTCGAACAATTGATCAAAGCACTACAGCCATTGTCGATGATGCTAAAAGTACTGCATTGGTTGCTTTCAATAAAGTCGAAAATCTATCAGCGCAAGATATAGCGGTAATGCAATCTGATATGATCAAAGACTTGTTTGACCCACAATTACTAACCTTTTGATTGAAAATAAGCAGATCAGCACCTACGGGTGCTTTTTTATTGCAACATGGTTTTATATTGCTTGTTTAGCTTAAAACTGATGCATAGGGCTTTCTTTCCAATAAACGCTGAATAATTTCATTCAGCGTTTTTATTTTTATCTAAAACGTGAACTTATACATATAAAATACCCAATTTCAGGTATATCTCTATATTCCCCCATTTGATCTAATGATTGATATTTGATCAAAATGTAGATTTGGGGATTATCATGAACAAAATTTATAAAGTTATTTGGAATTCACAACTTAGGTGCTGGCAAGCAGTTTCAGAATTGGCAAAAAATCATAATACTTCACAAAGTACTGTAGACCATAAAAACGCACTGAAGGGCGGTGTTCATAAAGCATCAGGGATAAATTTAATCCGATTGGCTTTTTTGGGGCTGGCTTTATTGCCGTTATCGATTTATGCCGCAATTTCTAATACTGAACTGCCTACAGGCGCCAATATCACTCAAGGTTCAGCCAACATTTCCCAAAATGGCAACGTTTTAAATATTCATCAAAATAGTCAAAACCTTTCGACCAACTGGAATACTTTTAATATTGGTAAAGATGCAACGGTTAATTTTAATCAACAAAACCAGTCATCTATAGCCATTAATCGGGTTTTGGATAGCAATGCATCGCAGATTATGGGGCGTTTAAATGCCAATGGGCAGGTGTTTTTACTCAATCCAAATGGTGTGGTTTTTTCTAAGACAGCTCAAGTGAATGTTGGTGGTTTGGTTGCTTCAACTTTAAGTTTGAACGATGCGGATATTCAAAATGGAAAATATACTTTAAAAGCCAATGCCAATAGCACAGCAACGATAGAAAATAACGGTAGTATTCAAACTTTATCAGGTGGAACTGTTGCGCTGATTGCGCCCAATGTTAAAAATACCGGCTCTATTGTGACACCGAATGGCGTTACTCATCTCACTGCTGCCAGTCAAGTCACTCTTGCTTTACAGGATGGTTCACTGACCCAGTACCAAGTTGATCAAGGGGTATTAAAAGGCTTGGTGGACAATGGTGGTGCAATTCTTGCCGACAATGGCGCTGTATATTTAACTGCAAAAGCCAAAGACAGTTTAAGTAAAGCCGTGGTCAATCATAGTGGGATTATTGAAGCGAATCGCTTAAGCCAAAATGCCAAAGGTGAAATCATTTTGTTAGGTGATATGCAAAATGGTGAAACAAATGTCAGTGGCCTGCTTAAAGCTGAAGGGAAAAATGGTCAAGATGGTGGGTTTATTGAAACTTCAGCAGCCAAAGTAAAGATTAATAATAATACGATAGTGTCCTCTCATTCTGAGGGCGGGAAAATCGGAAACTGGTTGATCGACCCTACCGATTTCAGTATTAATTCAGGTAATGCATCGGCAAGTAGTAGCGGCATAGGCGCAACCACTTTAGCAAGCAGTCTTGCAACCAGTAATGTCATATTGCTAACTAGCTCTACGGGTAACCAAAAGGGTGATATCAATGTGAATGCTGATGTGACTTGGGGGAGTGCGACCAGCCTGACTTTAAATGCACAAAATGACATCAACATTAATGCCAACATCACAGCGACCAATAACAGTGGCAAACTTAATTTGATATATGGACAAAATACAGCCAATACCAATGCTAATTACTATATTAACACTGGCGCAAAAATAAACTTAAAGGCTGGGCAGAATTTTAGTACCCAAAAAGGAACGGCTGCTACCATTAACTATCAAGTCATTACGGCTTTGGGCGCACAGGGTTCGACTACAAGTCAAGATTTACAAGGGATCAACGGTAACCTGAGTGGTAATTATGTGTTGGGTGCAGACATAGATGCCAGTAGTACATGGCAGTGGAATGGCTATACCGGATTCGACCCAATTGGCTTTTATAATGCAACTTTAAGTCCAATGGATCTATCACAACAAGCTTTTCGTGGACGGTTTGATGGATTAGGTCATGCGATTAGTGGATTAAGTATTGACTCTATGTATCAGGGCATTGGACTGTTTGCGATTACGCATCAGAATGCACTTATACAAAATCTTGGACTGAATAATATAAGTTATTCAGGTTATGGAAAAACAGGTGGGATCGTGGGGCTTAATCTTGGCACGATTAATAATGTTTATGTCAATGCTGGCTTAGTCACAGGTAATACCGAGCAGTATGGCGGATTGGTGGGTTGGAACTATAATTCAGGAAATATCTTAAATTCTTATGCCAATGTGACTGTAAAAGGAAAATATTCTAATAATAATTATATTGGTGGTTTGGTTGGTTATAGTGACGGAGTTGTAAGTTCTTCTTTTGCAACAGGTGCAGTGACAGGAAATAATTATATTGGTGGTTTAGTTGGTGGAATATCAGGGCAAATCAATAACTCTTATGCAACAGGTACTGTCATCGGAAATCAATATGTTGGAGGACTGGTGGGTTTCAATGGCGGAAGTGTTGACAAAAATTATTCTTCTGGAAGTGTAACTGGGAATACTTTTGTTGGTGGTCTCGTTGGTGGTGGTAATGGTACAACCACAAATAGTTTCTGGAACACCAGTACTTCTGGAAGAACAAGCAGTGCGGGTGGTATAGGAAAAACCACAACAGAACTTCAGCAAATTTCTACTTTTGCAGGTTGGGATATTGATGATGCAGGTGGTACAGGAAAAGTCTGGCGTATTTATGAAGGAAGATCTGCGCCGTTACTACGTCATTTCCTTAAACCCTTGGTTACAGAAATTGTCGCTAATTTTTCTGACAAAATTTATGATGGATCAATAGCTTCTGGAACTCTGGCTTCAGGACTGAATTATAAAACAACCAGTAAAAATGCAGGGATTTATAGTTTAAATGATGGCTCAATCCTGATTAGTGGTGTTCCAATCGCGGCAAATACAACACAGTTTGGCGATGATGTAATTTATAAAGAAAATGGTGGATCAGGTTCATTAACAATCGCGAAAAGAGATTTAAATATTAATGGCTTGAGCGTTGCTGACAAAGTCTATGATACATCAAAAGTAGCAACATTATCGGGTACTGCTGGAGTGACAGTGCTGTCAGGTGATTCAGTGACACTTTCGGGTATTGGATTTGGATCATTTACTGATAAAAATGTGGGCAATAATAAAAATGTGATTGTGTCGGGTTATACGCTGACTGGAACAGATGCTTTAAATTACAACTTGCTACAGCCGACAAATCTTAAAGCCAGTATAACGCCTGCAGTTTTAACCATTAATGGAATAAGTGTTGCAGATAAAACGTATGATGGCTTGTTCTATGCGACCTTAAATGGTACTGCTTCAATCAATCCATTTGCTGGAGATTTTGTTGGATTGACTGGTAGTGGTATAGGTACATTTACAGATAAGAATGCAGGAATCCGGTCTGTGATCGTAACAGGCTATAACTTAACAGGTGCGGATGCAGGAAATTATACTTTTAGTCAGCCTATAGGTTTAAGTGCCACAATTCACAAAGCACAAGCCATTGTAAAGGCCAATAGTTTAAATACGGTTTATAACGGTAAAGATCAAACGGCTGCTGGCTTTAGTGCAACAGGCTTGGTCAATGGCGAAACTACAACTGTATTGTCAGGCGTGACTGCAACAGTGACTGCTAAAGATGCAGGCAAATACACCAACACAGTAACAGGTGCAGACAAGAACTATGATCTGACACTTATTGATGGCTCATTAGATATTGCTAAGGCGAAAGCCACCGTAACCGCCAATAGCGTATCAACCACCTATAACGGTAAAGATCAAACGGCTGTTGGCTTTAGTGCAACAGGCTTGGTCAATGGCGAAACTACAACTGTATTGTCAGGTGTTTCGGCAACTGTCACAGGTAAAGATGCCGGTAGTTATGCCAATACAGCCACAGGTACAGATAAGAACTATGAGCTAAGTTTTGTTAATGGCTCTTTGGATATCGCCAAAGCTAAGGCGACAGTAACAGCCAATAGTGTAACAACGACCTATAACGGTAAAGATCAAACGGCTGCTGGTTTTAGTGCGACAGGCTTAGTCAATGGTGAAACTGAATCGGTATTGTCAGGTGTTTCAGCCACGGTGACTGCTAAAGATGCAGGTCAATATACCAATACCGCAACAGGTATAGATAAAAACTATGAGCTCAGTTTTGTTAATGGCTCATTAGATATTGCTAAAGCTAAAGCTACTGTCACCGCCAATAGCGTATCAACCATTTATAACGGTAAAGACCAAACGGCTACTGGCTTTAGTGCGAAAGGCTTAGTCAATGGTGAAACAGAATCAGTATTATCAGGCGTAAACGCAACGGTGAATGCTAAAGATGCAGGCAAATACAACAACACAGTAACAGGTGTAGACAAGAACTATGATCTGACGCTTATTGATGGCTCTTTGGATATTGCTAAGGCCAAAGCCACCGTAACCGCCAATAGTTTAAATACGGTTTATAACGGTAAAGATCAAACAGCTGCTGGCTTTAGTGCAACAGGCTTGGTCAATGGTGAAACTACAAGTGTATTGTCAAGTGTTTCGGCAACTGTCACAGGCAAAGATGTAGGCAAATACACCAACACAGTAACAGGTGTAGATAAGAACTATGATCTGACGCTTATTGATGGCTCATTAGATATTGCTAAAGCTAAAGCCACTGTTACTGCCAATAGTTTAAATACGGTTTATAACGGTAAAGAGCAAACAGCTGTTGGTTTTAGTGCGACAGGCTTAGTCAATGGTGAAACTGAATCGGTATTGTCAGGTGTTTCAGCAACGGTGACTGCTAAAGATGCAGGTCAATATACCAATACTGCAACAGGTCTAGATAAGAACTATGAGCTAAGCTTTGTTGATGGCTCATTAGATATTGCGAAAGCCAAAGCCACCGTAACTGCTAATAGTGTATCGACTACCTATAACGGTAAAGATCAAACGGCTGCTGGCTTTAGCGCTTCTGGTTTAGTCAATGGTGAAACTGAATCAATTTTATCAGGTGTTTCAGCCACGGTGACTGCTAAAGATGCTGGCAAATACACTAATAGCGCAACAGGTCTAGACAAGAACTATGAGTTAAGTTTTATTGATGGTTCTTTGGATATCGCCAAAGCTAAAGCCACTGTCACCGCCAATAGTTTAAATACGGTTTATAACGGTAAAGAGCAAACAGCTGTTGGTTTTAGTGCGACAGGCTTAGTCAATGGTGAAACAGAATCAGTACTCTCAGGTGTAAATGCAACTGTCACAGGCAAAGATGCAGGCCAATACACCAATACCGCAACAGGTCTAGACAAGAACTACGAGCTAAGCTTTGTTGATGGCTCATTAGATATTGCCAAAGCCAAAGCCACTGTCACCGCCAATAGTTTAAATACGGTTTATAACGGTAAAGATCAAACAGCTGCTGGCTTTACTGCGACAGGTTTAGTCAATGGTGAAACTGAATCCGTACTCTCAGGTGTAAATGCAACGGTGACTGCTAAAGATGCAGGCAAATACAACAACACAGTAACAGGTGTAGACAAGAACTATGATCTGACGCTTATTGATGGCTCTTTGGATATTGCCAAAGCTAAAGCTACAGTAACTGCCAATAGCGTATCGACTACCTATAATGGTAAAGATCAAACTGCTACTGGTTTTAGTGCAACAGGTTTGGTCAATGGTGAAATTGAATCAGTACTCTCAGGTGTAAATGCAACTATCACAGGCAAAGATGCAGGCCAATACATCAATACCGCAACGGGTATAGATAAAAACTACGAGTTAAGCTTTGTTGATGGCTCATTGGATATTGCCAAGGCTAAAGCCACCGTAACCGCCAATAGTGTAACAACCACCTATAATGGTAAAGATCAAACAGCTGCTGGCTTTACTGCGACAGGTTTGGTCAATGATGAAACAGAATCAGTACTCTCAGGCGTTTCAGCAACGGTGACAGCTAAAGATGCAGGCCAATACACCAATACAGCCACAGGTGTAGACAAGAACTATGATCTGACGCTTATTGATGGCTCATTAGATATTGCTAAAGCTAAAGCTACTGTAACCGCCAATAGTTTAAATACGGTCTATAACGGTAAAGAGCAAACGGCTGCGGGTTTTAGTGCAACAGGTTTGGTTAATGGTGAAACAGAATCGGTATTGTCAGGCGTTTCAGCAACGGTGACGGCTAAAGATGCTGGCAAATACACCAATACTGCAACGGGTCTCGATAAGAACTACGAGCTTAGCTTTGTTGATGGCTCATTAGATATCGCCAAAGCTAAAGCAACGGTAACCGCCAATAGTTTAAATACGGTTTATAACGGTAAAGATCAAACAGCTGCTGGCTTTACTGCTACTGGTTTAGTGAATGGTGAAACTGAATCAATTTTATCAGGTGTTTCAGCCACGGTGACTGCTAAAGATGCTGGCAAATACACTAATAGCGCAACAGGTCTAGACAAGAACTACGAGCTAAGCTTTGTTGATGGCTCATTAGATATTGCCAAAGCGAAAGCTACAGTAACTGCCAATAGCGTATCGACTACCTATAATGGTAAAGATCAAACAGCTGTTGGCTTTAGTGCGACAGGTTTGGTCAATGGTGAAACTGAATCAGTCTTATCAGGTGTTTCAGCAACAGTGACTGCCAAAGATGCAGGTCAATACACCAATAGCGCAACGGGTCTAGATAAAAACTACGAGTTAAGTTTTGTTGATGGCTCATTAGACATTGCCAAAGCTAAAGCCACTGTCACCGCCAATAGTTTAAATACGGTTTATAACGGTAAAGATCAAACAGCTGTTGGCTTTACTGCAACAGGCTTGGTCAATGGGGAAGATACATCGGTACTCTCAGGTGTTTCAGCAACGGTGACTGCTAAAGATGCAGGTCAATACACCAATAGCGCAACGGGTCTAGACAAGAACTACGAGTTAAGTTTTGTTGATGGTTCATTGGATATCACCAAAGCCAAAGCTACTGTCACCGCCAATAGTTTAAATACGGTTTATAACGGCAAAGATCAAACAGCTGCTGGCTTTACTGCAACAGGTTTGGTCAACGGTGAAACTGAATCGGTATTATCAGGTGTTTCAGCAACTGTCACAGGTAAAGATGCAGGTAGTTATGCCAATACAGCCACAGGTCTAGATAAGAACTATGATCTTAGTTTTATTGATGGCTCATTAGATATTGCTAAGGCTAAAGCCACTGTGACCGCCAATAGTGTATCAACTACTTATAATGGTAAAGATCAAACAGCTACTGGCTTTACTGCAACAGGCTTGGTCAATGGTGAAACTGAATCAGTACTCTCAGGTGTTTCAGCTACTGTGACTGCTAAAGATGCAGGTCAATATACCAATAGTGCAACGGGTCTAGACAAAAACTATGAACTAAGCTTTGTTGATGGCTCTTTGGATATCACCAAAGCTAAAGCCACTGTGACCGCCAATAGTGTATCAACTACTTATAATGGTAAAGATCAAACAGCTACTGGCTTTACTGCAACAGGTTTGGTCAATGGTGAAACAGAATCGGTATTGTCAGGTGTAACTGCAACGGTTACCGGCAAAGATGCTGGCCAATACACCAATAGTGCAACGGGTCTAGACAAGAACTACGAGTTAAGTTTTGTTGATGGTTCATTAGATATCGCCAAAGCCAAAGCTACTGTGACCGCCAATAGCTTAAATACAGTCTATAACGGTAAAGACCAAACGGCTATTGGTTTTAGTGCAACAGGTTTGGTCAATGGTGAAACTGAATCGGTCTTATCAGGTGTTTCAGCAACGGTGACTGCTAAAGATGCTGGCAAATACACCAATACTGCAACAGGTCTCGACAAGAACTATGATCTTAGTTTTATTGATGGCTCATTAGATATTGCTAAAGCTAAAGCCACTGTGACCGCCAATAGTGTATCAACCACCTATAACGGTAAAGATCAAACTGCTGCTGGTTTTAGTGCTTCTGGTTTAGTCAATGGAGAGACAGAATCTGTATTATCTGGTGTAAGCGCAACGGTTACCGGCAAAGATGCTGGCAAATACGCCAATACTGCAACGGGTGCAGACAAAAACTATGAGCTAACTTTTGTTAATGGTGCATTGGATATTGCGAAAGCTAAAATTAACCAAGTGACAGACATTAGCGCCAATAATCGTATTTATGATGCAACCACCAACGCAACATTAAATACTGGATCAGCACAATTCACTGGTATGGTTGCAGGCGATGAATTGAAAGTTGCAACAGCAACTGGACAATTCGGTGATAAAAATGTGGGTATAGCAAAACAAGTCTCGATTCAGGGTGTCAGTTTAAGTGGTGCAGATGCACACAACTACGAGTTGGTGAATAACACTGCACAAACTACGGCAGATATTCGCCAAGCCAATATTCAAAACATTGCTGGAATTACGGCCAACAATCGTACTTATAATGGATTAACTGCCGCTGAACTTAATCTCAGCAACGCACAATTCAACGGGATCTACGCTGGGGATAATTTAAACGTTGCAACAGCAATAGGACAATTTGACAGTGCAACCACAGGGCAAGCAAAAAATGTATCGATTACAGCTTTAAGTCTAGGTGGCTTAGATGCTCAAAACTACAAACTTGTGGATACCACCGCTGTGACCACAGCTGATATTTATCTGTTAACCCCTGCAGCGTATTTACAAGCCATACAATTCAAACGACCGCGTTATTTGCCTGAAACCAATAACGTCTTAAATACAGTTGATTTAGATGTACGCCAAGGTGGAGTTAACACTGCAGGTATTCAAATTTTGGCAGGGGAGCACTAATTGATGAAACAACAACACAATATTTTGGCAACATCTGTGGCTGCTTGTCTGATGCTTTTGACCAGCAGTAACCATGCAGCGCCAGCACCTAATGCGGGTCAACTGCTACAACAACAGCAACAAGGACAAAGCCTTGAACCACAGGCTGCTGTTCAGATAGAAAGTTCAGCAAGCAATAACGTACCTAACTCACCTGATATCCAAATTCCTGTACGCAAAATTGAAATCACTGGAAATAGTCGTTTTAGCACAGCGCAATTGCATCACTTAGTGGCGGATGCCGAAGGTAAACAATTGAGTCTTCAGCAACTTTGGCAAGTAGCCCAAAAGATTACCACTTACTACCAGCAACAGGGCTATGCCTATAGTCGGGCTTATCTGCCTCAGCAGAATCTAAGTCAGGGTGTAGTACGTATCAATGTACTCGAAGCGTATTATGATCAAACCCAGATTGATAATCAAAGTCGAACGCAAAACTGGCTAATTGAACAAACCGTTGCACCACTTAAACAAGGTGAGCGGATCAACAGTGACCAGATGCAACAACAACTCAAACTGCTCAATCGTTTAAATGGGGTCAATACCCGAAATGTTTTGACCCCTGGTGCAACAGTCGGAAGTAGCCAACTCAATGTTGAAGTACAAAATGCAGGCATGTTGAATGGTTATATTGGCGCAGATAACTTTGGTAATCGTTATACCAGTCAAGTGCGTGGAACCGCTGGAATTTCTGCCAACAACCTTGCAGGCTTAGGCGATGAACTGAGTTTAGATGTAATGACTGCAGGCAAACGCATGAACTACGGGCGCGTGGGTTATGCATTTACCTTTACAGGAATGGGTACTCGGGCAGGCGCAAGTTATTCTTATCTAGATTATGAACTTGGAAAAGAGCTAAAAAACATTGGCGCAGAAGGGAGTGCTGCACAAAGTAGCGTATTCATTAGCCAACCTGCCTTACTGACCAATAATGCAGAAGTCCTTCTCAGCTTACAATATGATCATAAACAACTGAAAGATGATATTCAGCTCAATCAATATTACAAACATCGAAATATTGACGTGGTGACTGCCCGACTGGATGGCTCGCAGTTCGATCAATTCTTGGGTGGAGGCTTAACCCAATATGGTGCCTCAACCAGTTATGGTCGTGTGAAATTTAAAAACGATGATGCCGCTGCTTTAGATGCGCAAACAGCGAAGACAGCTGGAGACTACTATACAGCTACATTGAATCTGTCACGCTTACAAAACCTAAGCAATAAGGGCACGCAAGGCTATTTGGGAGTTTATGGACAATACAGTCCTTATAATCTAGACAGTGCAGAGCAATATCTAGGTGGTGGTCCATTTAATGTTCGTGGTTATGAATCGAGTCAATTTGCAGGCTCTACAGGTTATTTGGCCACGGCAGAACTGAGACAAAGTTTATTTGCCGATGCAAAGCATCAGCTAACAGGGAAAGTATTTATCGATACAGCAGAAGTCACGTTAAATGCTAAGCGTTGGGCAGGTGTGACAGGCGATAATCAAGTTCAAATCAGTAGTGCAGGTTTAGGTTTGAACTGGACGAGTGCGTGGAATATTCAAGCCAATGCAGAAGTTGCCTTTCCAATTGGAAATACGCCAGAGCAGTTGCAAGACCGTGATAATCACCAGTACTGGTTGAGTTTAAGAAAGACTTTCTAATTTGATTGAATAAATAAGGAGGCTTTTGTCTTCTTATTTATGTCGCCACGCGATAGCAACACGCTGTATGGTTAAACTCAATTTATTTGAGTAACGAAAAACTCCCTCCTTCAAAAAAGGTGAGAAGTATTCACTTCGCAAGGGGGAGGATTCAAACAATCTGAGTAAAAACTTAGCAAAAGGGATTTAAAAATCTAGCTGATGAGAATAAAACTTACACAGCCACACTTTACATTTAAAGTTTAAATTCTTTTGCGTAGACGAAGTCAAACCTTGCGCTGCAAACAAAGCCGATTAATATTCGTTGGGTGACCGCTACACCATCTATGATTAAATGATGTAAAAGCAAAATGATTAAATGGATATAAGTTGGAATGCCATTGATGAGTAATGGATATTTTTATCATGATTATTTGTATAGGCTTGTATATACAAATAACATCGACTCAAGATACAATGAGTTAGAATATTTTGTATGAGTTTTAGCCAATGTCAAGAGCGTCAAAGCACAATGATCTAGACTTATCTCTAGAAGAAGATAGTCCTGTTCCTTTGTATTTGCGCGTGAAGCAAATGATTTCACAAAAAATTTATGAAGGAACATGGACTGTAAATAAAAAAATTCCTTCAGAAAGTGAGTTGGTGAATTTACTGGGTTGTAGTCGTATGACGGTCAATCGGGCATTGCGCGAACTGACCAGTGAAGGTTTATTGGTGCGTATACAAGGTGTTGGCTCTTTTGTCGCTGAAGGGCAAGGTCGTACAGCATTATTTCATGTGAATAATATTGCAGAAGAAATTATTGCGAGAAATCATAAACATCATGCTGAAGTATTGGTACTTGAACAAATTCAAGCCAATGAAGAACAAAGTCGATTAATGCAAATTCGAGAAGGACAACGACTATTTCACTCGATCATTGTGCATTATGAAAATGATGTGCCTGTGCAGATCGAAGATCGTTTAGTTGATCCCGTACTGATTCCAGATTATTTGGCACAAGATTTTAAAACTATCACGCCTAATGCCTATTTAATGTCAAAAGCACCTGTTACTGAAGGTGAGCATGTGGTTACTGCGATTCTTGCTTCAGCACAAGAATGTAAATGGCTAAAAATCAATAAAACAGAGCCTTGTTTATTGATCCGCCGTAGAACATGGTCCAATAAACAACTGATCTCCAGTGCAAGACTGATTTATCCTGGCAGTCGCTATTATTTGGAAGGTAAATTTATCCAATGATTGAGCTTTTAAAAGCCAGCCATTACAAAAAAATGCGATGGAAAAATGGGAAAGGCTATACGCTTGAAATCGCCCGTAGTGTCGGTGAAAGCTTAGTTGAGTTTGATTGGCGGATTTCGATGGCCGATGTGAAAACATCGAGTGATTTTTCCAAGTTTAATGGGATGAATCGCTTTTTGACGGTATTGGAAGGTCAAGGTCTTTCACTGCGTATAGATGATGATTTTAAGTATTTAAAAACATTGCAGTCCGTCGAGTTTCGTGGAGACAGCGTGGTCAGTTGTGAATTGCTGGCAGGGTACATTCGCGATTTTAATTTGATTTTTAATCCAAAAAAGTTTGATGCACAGTATCAGTGGATTTTCTCTCCAGAAGCCTTAGAAATACCCATATTATCTGACGTGATGTTTGTTTTTAATCAGAGTGTTGAGGTGTTAGTTATCGAAATTGGTCAACAGATTTTTCATCTGGAACATCAGGACAGTCTTAAACTCGAAGATGAAAAATCATTAAAGACAATCATTTTAAATCAGCAATTTTTAAAGCAAACTTGTCTAATACAACTCACAAAAATCTAAATTTCATTGATTCTACTTAAACGCATACAACCTTAAGTTGTCTGCGTTTTTTGTTTTTATGAAAAATAAATCTATTTATTTTATATGTTTATAAATTTTTTTAAAAATAATTTAAAAAGCATCTTTTCAATATTAAAGATTTGTGTAGTATATAGATGTATATACAAGTTAGTACATTGCTATACAGTGAATGCAGTTTAATTTGCTGGTTTAAACTCAAAGGAAGGAGTCCTATTGTGACAACAACGACAACAAAATTTCGTGATGTAGAAATTCGCGCACCTCGTGGTACTAAGCTCAATGCAAAAAGTTGGTTGACTGAAGCTCCACTGCGTATGTTGATGAATAATCTTGATCCTGATGTCGCAGAGAATCCAAAAGAGCTTGTTGTTTACGGTGGTATTGGTCGTGCTGCACGTAATTGGGAATGTTATGACAAGATTGTTGAAACACTTAAAACTTTAGAAAATGACGAAACTTTATTGGTTCAATCAGGTAAACCCGTCGGCGTATTCAAAACACATAAAGATGCACCACGTGTTCTTATTGCCAATTCAAACTTAGTTCCACATTGGGCAAATTGGCAACATTTCAACGAGCTAGATGCCAAAGGCTTGGCAATGTATGGTCAAATGACCGCAGGTTCTTGGATCTATATCGGCAGCCAAGGCATTGTACAAGGCACCTATGAAACTTTTGTTGAAGCTGGTCGCCAGCACTACAACGGGGACTTAAAAGGTCGTTGGGTGTTGACTGCTGGTTTAGGTGGAATGGGAGGGGCTCAGCCTTTAGCTGCGACATTGGCAGGCGCATGCTCGCTTAATATCGAATGCCAGCAAGCCAGTATTGATTTCCGTTTACGTACACGTTATGTCGATGAACAAGCAACAGATTTAGATGATGCTTTGGCGCGTATCGACCGTTATACCAAAGAAGGCAAGGTGATTTCGATTGCGCTACATGGCAATGCAGCTGAAATTTTACCTGAATTAGTTCGCCGTGGCGTTCATCCGGACATGGTGACGGATCAAACCAGTGCACATGATCCACTCAATGGCTATTTACCCATTGGTTGGACATGGGAAGAATATCGTCAACGTGCCAAAACTGAGCCAGAAGCAGTGGTAAAAGCTGCAAAACAATCTATGGCAAAGCATGTACAAGCGATGTTGGATTTCCAAAAAATGGGTGTTCCAACCTTTGACTATGGCAATAATATCCGTCAAATGGCGCAGGAAGAAGGCGTAGAAAACGCATTTGATTTCCCTGGTTTTGTACCTGCTTATATCCGTCCATTATTCTGTCGTGGTATTGGACCATTCCGTTGGGTTGCACTTTCAGGTGACCCTGAAGATATCTATAAAACAGATGCAAAAGTTAAAGAATTGATTCCAGATGATGAACATTTACATCGTTGGTTAGACATGGCAAGAGAACGGATTAGCTTCCAAGGCTTACCAGCACGTATTTGCTGGGTTGGTTTAGGCTTGCGTGCAAAATTAGGTCTGGCATTTAATGAAATGGTACGTAGTGGTGAGCTTTCAGCACCAATCGTCATAGGTCGCGATCATTTAGACTCAGGTTCGGTTTCCAGTCCAAATCGTGAAACTGAAGCAATGCAAGATGGTTCCGATGCTGTATCTGATTGGCCATTATTGAATGCTTTACTTAATACAGCAGGTGGCGCGACTTGGGTTTCATTACATCACGGCGGTGGTGTCGGGATGGGCTTCTCTCAACACTCAGGTGTCGTGATTGTTTGTGATGGTACCGATGAAGCAGCAGCACGTATTGCTCGGGTATTGACCAATGACCCAGCAACAGGCGTGATGCGTCATGCAGATGCTGGTTATGATATTGCCGTCGAATGTGCCAAAGCGCAAGGTTTGAACTTGCCGATGATCACCAAATAAAAGACATGGACATTACGATGCTTTTTGCAATTGTGTAAGTAGCATCGTAAGAGAACAATATAGCGTAAAACAGGACGTCAAAATGGAACTCTTAATTCAACCAGGCAAGCTCACTCTCGCAGATCTTCGCCAAGCGTATTTAAATCCAATCAAAGTTAAACTGGATGACAGTGCTTATGCTGGCATCAATGCCAGTGTTGCATGTGTCGAAAAGATTGTGAATGAAGGACGCACAGCTTACGGTATCAATACTGGTTTTGGCTTACTCGCTTCAAGTAAAATTGCTCCTGAAGACTTAGAACAGTTACAACGTTCATTGGTACTTTCTCATGCTGCTGGTGTGGGAGTCCCTTTAGATGATGCGATGGTTCGCTTAATTATGTTGTTAAAGGCCAATAGTTTGGCACGTGGTTTTTCTGGTATCCGTCCTAAAGTGATTGATGCAATCCTTGCCTTGATCAATGCAGAAGTTTATCCACATATTCCATTAAAAGGTTCAGTCGGCGCTTCAGGTGACTTGGCACCCCTTGCACATATGTCTCTGGTTTTACTCGGTGAAAGTAAAGCACGCTATAAAGGGGAATGGTTCCCAGCAGTTGAAGCACTTAAAATCGCAGGTTTAGAACCCATTACTTTAGCAGCCAAAGAAGGTTTGGCACTTTTAAATGGTACACAGGTTTCAACAGCATACGCATTACGTGGTCTATTTGAAGCTGAAGATTTATTTGCTGCTGCGACCGTTTGTGGTGGGTTAAGCGTTGAAGCTATGCTCGGTTCACGTGCGCCGTTTGATGCACGTGTCCATGAAGTTCGTGGTCAGCGTGGTCAAATTGATGTTGCCGCTGCATATCGTGACTTATTGACTGAATCAAGTGAAATTGCACATTCACATGAAGATTGTAGCAAGGTTCAAGACCCGTATTCACTGCGTTGTCAACCTCAAGTGATGGGGGCTTGTTTAACGCAAATTCGCCAAGCAGCAGAAGTATTAGCGATTGAGTCGAATGCAGTTTCAGATAACCCATTGGTGTTTGCGGCAGAAGGTGACGTAATCTCAGCGGGTAACTTCCATGCTGAACCTGTGGCAATGGCTGCTGATAATTTAGCCTTAGCGATTGCAGAGATTGGTTCACTGTCTGAACGTCGTGTTTCGATGATGATGGATCGCCATATGTCACAGCTTCCTCCATTTTTGGTTGCCAATGGTGGGGTGAATTCGGGCTTTATGATTGCTCAAGTAACAGCCGCTGCGTTAGCGAGTGACAATAAAGCACTTGCACATCCTGCCAGTGTTGATAGTTTACCGACCTCTGCAAATCAGGAAGACCATGTTTCCATGGCGCCTAATGCAGGAAAACGCTTGTGGTATATGGCTGATAACGTTCGCGGCATTCTTGCAGTTGAGTGGTTAGGTGCATGTCAAGGACTTGATTTCCGTGAAGGATTGAAAAGCTCTCCTAAACTTGAGCGTGCCCGAAAAATTCTGCGTGATCAAGTGGCGTATTACAGTGAAGATCGTTTCTTCGCGCCAGATATCGAACAAGCAAGTGAATTGCTCGCAAGTGGTTGTCTGAACGAATTGCTCATTGCAAAGCTACTACCGAGCTTGTCCGAAGTGTGATCAATAAAACGGTCACATGGAGTGACCGAATCTAACTAAATTTCCTCAAGGATTGGAGATTATAATGTCACAACACTCCACATTACAGCGGGGGTTAAACACCCGTCATATCCGCTTTTTGGCATTGGGTTCAGCGATTGGCACGGGGCTTTTCTATGGATCAGCAACGGCAATTAAAATGGCTGGTCCGTCTGTTTTAATTGCTTATATGGTTGCAGGGATTGCAATTTATATTGTGATGCGAGCATTAGGGGAAATGGCTGTTCATAACCCTGTATCAGGTTCTTTTAGTGAATATGCCTCAAATTATATTGGTCCTTTAGCTGGTTTTACCACAGGTTGGACCTACGTTTTTGAAATGATCATTGTCGCCTTGGCTGACGTGACTGCTTTCGGTATCTATATGGGGTTTTGGTACCCCGATGTGCCACGATGGATCTGGATTTTATCGCTGATTATGTTCTTAGGGGCAATTAACCTGATCCACGTTAAAGTCTTTGGTGAGGTGGAGTTCTGGTTATCCATCGTCAAGGTCAGTGCTATTGTTGCCATGATTTTGGGTGGTTTTGGTCTGATGTTCTATGGCTTCAATGCCGATCACACTGGTTTTGTACCAGGTATTCAAAACCTATGGATTCATGAAGGTTTTATGCCAAATGGGATTATGGGTTTAGTTGCCTGTTTATCTGTTGTGGTATTTGCATTCGGTGGCATCGAAATCATTGGGATTACAGCGGGTGAGTCACAAGATCCGAAAACGTCGATTCCTCGTGCGATTAATGCGGTTCCTGTGCGTATCTTACTTTTTTATATTCTGACGATTTTTGTATTGATGTCGATTTTCCCATGGAATCAAATTGGTAGCCAAGGCAGTCCATTTGTACAAATTTTTGAAAATTTAGGCATCAAATCTGCAGCAACTGTTTTAAATATTGTGGTCATTACAGCTGCAATTTCCGCGATCAATAGTGATGTATTTGGTGCAGGGCGTATGCTCTATGGTATGTCTAAGCATAAACAAGCACCTCAAGTGTTCCAGAAACTCTCACGTAATGGTGTTCCATGGATGACTGTAGTGGTGATGGCGGGGGTGTTACTTATTGGGGTAGTGCTTAACTATCTGATTCCTGAAAATGTATTTATTATCATCGCATCAATTGCAACATTTGCAACAGTTTGGGTGTGGTTGATGATTTTACTTTCTCAAGTGGGCATGCGTCGTAAACTATCTAAGTTAGAAATTAAAGCATTAGATTTCCCTGTAATAGGTTGGCCTTATGCGCCTGCATTTGCCATTGTATTTATGCTGTTTATTTTAGCCATGATGGGATATTTTCCAGACTCACGACCTGCGCTTTATGTTGGTATAACCTGGTTAGTTTTACTCTGGATTGCCTATACGATTTGGGTAAAGCCCAAGCAAAACTCAGTAAAAGAAAAACAAGATCTCCAACAAAACATCGAAATGGAAAGCTGATACTGAAGCTGCCCAAGCATGATTAAAGCATGGGCAGTAAGAGGAAATGTCAATGAAAAAACTTTGGACAAACTGTCATATTGCAACTATGCAAGATGGGCGATACTCCAGTGTTGAATATGCTGCAATCGTTACTTTAGCGCAACATATCCACTGGATTGGCGCAGAAAAAGATGTTCCTGTAGATGACTATGCTGAAACCATTGACCTCAATGGCGCATGGGTGACTCCCGGTTTAATTGATTGTCATACGCATAGTGTATTTGGCGGAAATCGCAGTGTTGAGTTTGAAAAACGCTTACAAGGTGCCAGCTATGCAGAAATTGCAGCGAGTGGTGGTGGTATTGCAAGCACTGTACTGGCAACCCGAGAAGCAAGTGAAGAACAACTCCTTGCTTCAGCACTGAAACGTATTCGTTGTATGCTTAAAGATGGAGTAACCACCATTGAAATTAAGTCAGGCTATGGTCTGGACTATAGCAATGAACGCAAAATGCTTCGTGTGATTCGTAAAATCGCTCACACTTTACCGATGACCGTAAAAAGTACGTGTTTGGCTGCACATGCTTTGCCACCAGAGTATCAAGATCAAAGTGATGCTTATATTGAACATATCTGTGCAGAGATGTTACCCAAACTTCATCAAGAAGGTTTAGTCGATGCTGTCGATGCTTTCTGTGAGCATTTGGCATTTTCTCCTGCGCAAGTTGAGCGTGTTTTTAAAGCAGCTCAAGCATTAAACTTACCCGTTAAACTACATGCAGAACAACTCTCATCTCTTGGTGGTTCAACGCTTGCTGCGCGTTACCATGCATTGTCCGCAGATCATTTGGAATACATGACCGAAGCTGATGCCAAAGCCATGGCAACTTCAGGCACAGTTGCTGTGTTATTGCCAGGAGCATTCTATTTTTTAAGAGAAACCAAATATCCACCTTTAGATAGTTTGCATCAACATGGTGTCCGTATTGCATTATCCAGTGATTTAAATCCAGGAACATCGCCAACTTTATCATTACGTTTAATGCTGAATATGGGCAGTACATTATTTCGTTTAACACCAGAGCAAGCACTCGCAGGTGTCACAACGCATGCTGCTTATGCACTGGGTTTACAAGACACTCATGGCACATTAGAACAAGGTAAAGTGGCGGACTTTATTGCTTGGGATATAGAACATCCTTCTGAAATTGTGTATTGGCTTGGCGGTGATTTGTCAAAACGAATCATCCAACATGGAAATGAAATCTTGATCTCAGCATGAGATTAATTTTGATAGAGTGATATTAATAATGAATCATTCATTTATGTGGCAAGGACGACAAGATGGGGAGGGTGATGCATATCTTCGACTCCATCAAGTGATCAATACCAGTCCTCAGGCATCTTTTGCTTTCATTGGCTTTAGTTCAGATGAAGGAGTTAAACGCAATCATGGACGCTTAGGTGCAGCAGATGCACCAGATATGATTCGTGCTCAATTGGCAAATTTACCAGTGCATCAACCTGTGACTATTATCGATTTAGGTACGGTGATTTGTGATCATGCTGAACTTGAAATAGCGCAGACGGAATTAGCGCATCAAGTTGAACGTAGTTTAAATTCCAACATGAAGCCCATTGTGTTAGGTGGTGGACATGAAGTTGCCTTTGGGAGTTTTTCAGGCTTATTTCAATACATTCAAAATAATCATCTAAATAAGAAAATAGGGATTATTAACTTCGATGCACATTTTGATTTGCGCGAAGCTGAATATGTCACTTCAGGCACACCTTTTTTAAATGCTGCTAAACTATTAGAGCAGTTTGATCAAGAATTTAATTACATGTGTATTGGTGTTGCTAAGCATTCAAATACTAAAATTTTGTTTGACACAGCAGCACGTTTAAACTGTAATTATATTTACGATTATGAATTAAAACTGCAAAATGTTGAAAATTTAATCTTAAGAATAAATAATTTTATTAAAAAAGTAGACTATTTGTATATTACGGTTGACCTTGATGTATTTAACGCTAGCATTGCGCCGGGTGTCAGCGCACCTGCGGTGAAAGGAATCGATTTATCTACTTTTGACCCATTATTAGAAGCCATTAAAAAAACTGGCAAGATCAAAGTTTTTGATGTGGCTGAATGTAATCCACGGTTTGATTTGGACAACAGAACTGCCAAATTAGCCGCTTATATCATTTTTAACTACATATTTGATTGATGATTCAAGTGACTTCATCAAAAGGATAAGCAAAGTATGTCTAATTTATCTTATATCTCTCAAAATAACGGTCCATGGTCTACCTACCTTGAACAAATCGAGCGTGTTACACCGCATTTAGAACATCTCAAAGATTATATCGACACCTTAAAGCGACCAAAACGTGCTTTGATTGTCGATGTACCGATTGTTATGGATGATGGTACGATCCGTCATTTTGAAGGCTATCGTGTTCAACATAACTTATCCCGTGGTCCTGGTAAGGGCGGTATTCGCTACCATCCAGATGTAGATCTCAATGAAGTGATGGCTCTCTCTGCTTGGATGACTATTAAAACTGCGGTTTTAAATCTACCTTTTGGTGGTGCAAAAGGTGGTGTTCGTGTCGATCCTCGTCAACTTTCCCCACGTGAATTAGAACGTTTAACACGTCGTTATACCAGTGAAATTAGCCATATTATTGGCCCTCAAAAAGATATTCCAGCACCTGATGTTGGTACCAATCCCAATGTTATGGGTTGGATTATGGATACATATTCATCGGGTCAAGGCCATACAGTAACAGGTGTTGTGACGGGTAAGCCGATTCATTTGGGCGGCTCTTTAGGTCGAATTAAAGCAACTGGGCGTGGAGTATTTATTACAGGCCAACAAGTTGCAGCAAAAATTAAACTTTCTTTAGATGGCGCAAGAGTTGCTGTTCAAGGTTTTGGTAATGTTGGTAGTGAAGCTGCATATCTATTTGCAGATTCGAAATCTATTATTGTAACAATTCAAGACCATACAGGGACGATTTATAATCCTCAAGGTATTGATTTAGCTGCTTTAAAGACTTATTTAGAGAGCAATCAGGGCGTGGGGGGATTTGCTGGCGCTCAAGCAATTAGTGATGAAGATTTCTGGGATGTCGAAATGGATATTTTGATTCCGGCTGCATTGGAAGGTCAAATCACGGTTGAACGTGCGCAGAAATTAACAGCGAAATTGGTACTCGAAGGGGCAAACGGTCCAACTTACCCAGAAGCAGATGATATCTTAATCCAACGTGGTATTACCGTTGTACCTGATGTGATTTGTAATGCAGGCGGTGTAACTGTAAGTTATTTTGAATGGGTTCAAGATATGTCAAGCTACTTCTGGTCGGAAGAAGAAATTAACCAAAGACTCGATAAATTGATGGTTCAAGCGATTAATGATGTATGGCAGACTTCAAATGACAAAGTATGTAGTTTAAGAACGGCTGCCTTTATTTTAGGTTGTGAGCGTATCTTAAAAGCTCGTATGGAACGCGGTATTTTCCCAGGCTAATTTTTTGTTGTAAGCGTGACCTTAGCAGATCTCTGCTAAGGTCATTTTTATTTTATCTGTTTAAAGCGCATTTTGACAGACTATTTAAACAGCGAATTTATAGAATCTATTGAATTATAAATGCCTTACCAGAATCTTGGTATTATCTACAAATAACATTACATAAACCTTAATTTATTTTACTGTAGATTTTTTACTGCTTTATTTTGCATATAGATTTGAGCAGTTAGTTAAAGAGTATCAATACATTGATCTTACGCGACACCTGATACTACAAGCAAAGTAGTGCTTTGTTTTTACTTAGTATGCAATGCGATAAAAATTATTAGACTGAATTGTAAGAATAAACCTAAATATACCCTGAATAAAATGTCTTAAATTTTGTGTAGTATTTGCCTTTTTATGGTTTTAATTTCACATGAATTAAATTATAAAGTATATTTAGTGTGTGAATAAATTATAGACACTTCTGCTATAAACCTTTTTAGAAAGTAGTTAATAATATGAATAAAATATACTCAAAATGCATCTATGTTTTGAGCATTGTTAGTGTATGTGGCTTTACGACTTTGTTAGCAGCTGCACCGACATTACAATACTTAAAAACCTACCAAAGCTGTATAAATACAGCAAAAACCACAGCAAACAAGCAATTATGCATTAGTGCAGAGCATTTACGTCAGAATGAAAGATTAAACTTGGCAGTAAAAAACCTGACATCTAAGCTCTCAGCATATGAACAAAGTAGATTGACCGATGCTCAAGTAGAGTGGCGATCTTTTCAAAATTTTAAAGATGATCAATGTGATCAAGCCGCATTTGATGATGAAAATGCAGCTAAATCTTCAGGTAAAAATATGACAGCACTAGATTGTGACCGACAGTCGCTTGAACGGGTGGTTGAACGCGCTAATGAGTTGGAACAAGGCAATGTGCGGGCCGAATATTATCTTGATCCATAATTTACGATTTCTCACGATGTTTAACTCATCGAAATGTTTTATAAAAAAGTATTTGTTCATTTTAGTGAAGATAAATAACCAGCGTAAGGAAAAGGAAACCTTCTTATGATCAGCAAACAGCAATTGACAACCAATAATCCACAACACCAAATGGATGGACGTAAATTTAGGGCTTTGAGCGTTTTAGCTGTATTAACACTAGGTTTGTCACTAACAGCCTGTGTTTCAACACCTAATCCTGTGCAACAAGCAGCTGATAAATTGGTGGGGCAACATGTAAATAAAGCGATTGGTATCTTTGGATCACCCACTTATCGCGTTCCTGCAAGTAATAATGGTGGCTCTGCAATGTGGGAAAATTCGGTTGTTTCCCAACATGTTGTACAACAGTTTGTGCAAACAGGAACTGAATATGCAGGGCAGCGTGTTGTTGGACAAACTGGTGGGCAAGGTGTTGTTGGTGCTATTTATGAAAATCAATATCGCCCGACTGGATATTATCAAAATGCGGTACAAGAGCGTGCTCAGTATCTGTGTAATATCACGGCATTGACAGGTCCAGGTGATATTATAACGAGTATTTTAGTGATTGGATGTAAGCAGAGCAAAGATGGTTTGTGATCATCAAAACCAAACTACAGATTTAATCTGACAGATTGCCCATAAGTGGATATCTGTCAGATAGCGTTAATAAGAAGACACACTTACAGAAAATCACCTAGATCAAAATATTTTATCCAAACTCTCTAGCTTCAATTTAGCAAAATATTTTTTGCCAATTTCACTTTCCTATTTTAATTTTACCCCTTCGCTATCGCTATACCAAGTAAGTTAAAATAAGGAAGGTTCAGTGAGTAATTCACAGTGCTTAGAGGATTCTAGCCATTTTAATTATTCAACCAAATCGAAATTAAAATTACAGTAACATGCTAAAAATGAAGCCTAACTCCGATCAATTTTTATTGGTCTTATCATATGAGTAGTATCTATCTCAAAGCATATATCTATGCAAAATAAAGTAATTGCAGTATTTTTCCTGTTATTTTTAGCTAATTTCCTTTATTTTTATTAATTAATATATTATTCATTTGCTTTCGTTTTCATCATTGATAGGCACCTTTGAAGTGGCTAAACTCCATTCACCAAAGCTAGATATTCTCTATGAATTTGGTATAAAGTATATTATGGGAAATCATTTAAAAATCATGAAAATAAATTAAACAATCATAAAAATATTGTAGTAATACTTAGAGAAAAAGAATAAAATTCAATCAAATGCTGTTTGCACATGACCTCATGAAACTGAAAAAACTCATATTTTGTCTAAAGTTAAATCTGAGAAAACTTATTCTATTTTTAGCAATATTCAGCATCGCTATTTTATTTATTGCTTCGCTTTTTGTGAATTATTCTATCCAAAAAAAAGAACTATTAGATACTTCGCTTTCGTTCAATATGGAATATGCCACAAAAATAGCCCAAAAAACTGATTCTCAAATTCAGACTGTGCTAAAACAGTTAAATTATAGTGCGTCTTTACTGGGTAATTCATTTAGTGATGAGCAATTTAAACAATCAGAAGTTGATCGACTTAAATTTCAATCTAATTACTTTGATAGTGTAATCATTTCAGATAAATATGGGCATGTGCTCAATTTCTCACCTTCAAAAATTGCCATTAATAAAAATGTAGTGAATTCCACACTGGGATTTAAACAATCCCTTAAAACTCAAAAGACCGTAATCACAAGCCCATATTATTCAATTAAAAATAATTTAATTGTTTTTATTTCTCAGCCTATTTTTGATAAAAACAAAAATTATCTGGGCTTTATTGGTGGTGCAATTTATTTAAAAGAAAAAAATATTATTAATGAGTTACTAACCCTAAGCTTTAACTATAAAGATAGTTATATGTATGTATTAGATAGTAATAGAAAAATCATTTTTCATCCTGATGCAAGTCGAATAGGCTCTCTTGCAACAGATAATACGGGTCTCAATTATATGACAAGTCATATGATCGGAAAAATAAGGCTCGTCAATAGCAAAGGGGTCGATAATTTAGCAGGCTTTGCAAGAGTAAGTCATACCAATTGGATCATCGTTTCCCAACAACCGACTCATAAGCTTTTAGAAAAAGTTCCTTATCTGATTTATAAAATTATTGCTTATATGCTTGTTTTTTATATTTTAATCTTTCTGATCATCTGGAAAATATCCTATTATATCTCAGCACCATTAAATCGCTTAGCAACAATGGCGAGTCATCTCAATAACCCAGAGACTGCAACTCAAATTAAAAATGTGGATGCTTTATATTATGAGGTAAGAAATTTTAAACGCTCACTGTTACAGAGCTCTTCAAATTTTAAGAAAAAAATATCTACACTCAATCACTATGTAAATACAGATCCGTTAACAGGACTTTATAATCGCAGAGGAATGGAATTACATATTGAACGCTTAATGAAAAATGAAGCAGCGTTTGCAATTATCGCCGTTGATATCGATTATTTTAAAAAAATTAATGACCAATATGGGCATGAAAAAGGAGATTTAGTCCTGACAAAAACTGCACAAAATATTAAGGATTGTGTCAGGAGTATTGATGTTTGTTGTCGGATTGGAGGAGAAGAGTTTGTGATTCTGAGTCCTATCGATAGTCAAAATTTAAGTATTAATATTGCAGAGAGGGTTCGACAGGCATTAGAAGTAACGCCAATCGGAGAAATACCCGCGATTACTGTGTCGATAGGGATAGCGCATTGGCCTGAAATTTCTACAGACATCCATAAGGTGTTTAAAGCAGCTGATGAATATTTATATTTGGCAAAGAAGGATGGACGTAATTGTATTCGTTATAAAAAATAGTTTTAAAAACGACAATTTATCTTCAAGATAAATGCATTTTTTGAGTTAATTTACGTACTATTTCAATCTTAGGATGAAATGTAACAGTGTGTTGGGACTAGATCTGCGTCTAAGGGTGACTTTTCAGATCTCTACAAGATAACAATAATCCGTAGGCTTGTATGAGAAAAAAGAAAGACAGTTTAATTTAAGGTATGCTTAACCTAAATATATTTTTAACTTATTGAAAAACAATGATGTTGGTGGAGTGTTGCTGAAATTATATTCAATTTCAGAATATTGCTTGACTTACTTTTTTTCGTAATGAGGAGCTAAGCTTCTAAAGAATAATCTTCTTGTGTAGCTAGGCTCACCGCAAAACTCTCGACCGTCAGCAAGCCATGTAATGAGTCGTAGAAATAGCCTCAGACAGTTGTGGATGACATTTCTGAATACCCTATTTTTTCAAGAATTTTATATTGTACTCATGTTAATTTATACTCAGTTTATTATGTTGATTGGCATAAATCAGGTTGATGCTTTAGCAACTCCAGCTACGATTAATTCAATAATTGAATCGCCATATTTTTTTAAACCCTTGATATCTTCAGGATTGGCTAAAAAACGTAGAGCCCCATTGGTAATCATCCCAATGATATTATGTCCAGTATTTTCACAATCTAAATTCTCACGAAAAAAACCAGAATCTACCCCATGCTTTAAATAGTTAGCAGTAAAAATACCCGCCATTTGCATCAAGTTTTGAATAAATCTGGTCATTTCAGCATCTATCGAAGTTGCTTCAAGTAATAATAATTTTAGAGTTAGAGGATTCTCTTGTGCAAAAAGACGCAAACGTTCAGAAATTCGCTGACACTGTTCACGGTATTCTTCAATATTATTCACCGCCTGAGGGGCATTTTCACCAGTAAGCAATGCCATGATTTTTTGCATAGTATCCGAAATAACATGCTGCAAAATATTGCGTTTATTTTCAAAATGGCGATAGAAAGTACCATGACCAATGCCTAAGCGTTTGGCAATATCTGAAATGGCTGTTTGATGGTACCCACGCTCAGAAAATTCTAAAAACGCAGCTTCTAAAATATCGGCTTGTAATTGGATACGTTGACGTTCTGCACGACGTAAAGTTGTTGGTTCATTCATAGGCAAAGAATACCAAATAAATATTCAAAATTGTTAAACAATGGAAATTGACAAGTTATTCCGTTTTTGACATTGTGTTCCTGGTGTTTATATTCTAAGCGATTTTCAACATGGAAAAAATGAAAAAAAATACAAAGGATGAAAACTTTTACAAAGTGATTATCGTGGGTGGCGGTTTTGCTGGTCTTGGTGCTGCGATCAGATTAAAACAAGCAGGGATTGAAGATTTCATATTGCTGGAAAAGGCTGCTGAAATGGGCGGGGTCTGGCGTGAAAATACTTATCCAGGCTGCGCTTGTGATGTACCATCCGCACTTTATTCATACTCATTTGAACAAAACCATGCATGGTCACGGGTATTTGCACAGCAAAAAGAAATTAAACAATATTTATTTGATGTGGTAGATAAGTACAAGGTCATGCCACATGTGCATTTGAATCGTGAAGCTTTAAAAGCACAGTGGTCAGATGTAGAAAAGTGCTGGAATATCCAAACCGAACAGGGTGAGTTGCGCTCTGAATTTGCAATTCTTGCTTGTGGTCCTATGCATGAACCTGTATTGCCTGATGTTAAAGGTATTGAAACCTTTAAAGGGGAAATTTTTCATTCTTCACAATGGCGGCATGATTTAGACTTAACCGCTCAACGAGTTGCGGTGATTGGAACAGGTGCTTCGGCCATCCAGTTTGTACCGCAGATTCAACCACAAGTTAAACAACTGACGATCTTTCAACGTACTGCACAATGGATTTTGCCCAAGTCAGACATGCCATTACTTGCGCCCATTCGTGCCATGTTTAAGCTGTTACCGCTGACTCAACAGCTGATGCGAGGTTCAGTGTATGGAATTTTTGAAACGATAAATGGTGGAATTCAAAGTCCTGCGGCAATGAATCAATTCCAAAAATTAGCCAAATGGCATTTAAATTACCATATTAAAAATCCACAACTACGAGAAAAATTAACCCCAAATTTTATTATGGGTTGTAAACGTATTTTGCAATCTAACAATTGGTATCCCGCTTTAGCAAAAAATAATGTAGAGGTGATTGCCAGCGGTTTATCTGAAATAAATGGTAATACTTTAATTGCAAGTAATGGTGAACGTTGTGAAGCAGACATAATTATTCTTGGTACGGGGTTTGAAATTGCAGAACCGCCAATCGCCAATCGTGTCTATAACCGTTTTGGACAGCGGATGTCAGATGTTTGGCAGGGGAGCCCTGAGGGCTATATGGGAACAATGATAGAAAATTGTCCAAACGGCTTTCTGATGTTTGGTCCAAATGTCGCTGTGAGTTCCTCAGCATTTATTATCATTGAAGCTCAGCTTGATTATATTATTGATGCTTTGAAACAGGCAATTCAATTGGGCATCAAGACTATTGAACCAAATCCAAAAATTACAAAAGTCTTTAATGAAAAAGTCCAAGCAGCTTTGCAAACTACGGTATGGAACAAGGGGGGATGTCAAAGCTATTTTATTGATCGCAATGGGCGCAACAGTACAGTTTGGCCGTGGTCAACCTATAAACTCCGAGCAAAGATGAAACATTTTAATTTAGCTGAGTATTTGATTAATCATCAACCTGAACCAAGCCCAGTGTTAAAGCAAGAAGATATTGTATGAAAAAGGGATTTTAATCTTCATTCTATTCAAGCCTATAAAAAAGGATAGATGTGAAATGTACCAAGATTTTAAATAAAGGATAAAGTAATGTTTAAAAAACAAAAATTAAAAGGCAAAGTGATTGCGATTACTGGTGCCGCACGTGGCATCGGTTTAGCAACCGCGGAAGCCTTAATTGCACAAGGTGCAAAAGTCAGTATTGGTGATCTTGATTTAGCACTTGCTGAAAAAGAAGCACAGCGTATTGGCGCAAAAGCTTTTAAAGTGGATGTGCGTGATCGTAAATCATTTGCCCAATTTATTCAAAACACCATTCAACATTATGGCAGTTTTTATGGTTTAGTGAATAATGCTGGGATTATGCCGATGGGGGCTTTTCTGGATGAAGATCCCGCTTTAGCAGATGCACAAATTGATATTAACTTTCGTGGTGTCATCATTGGCATGCAATTGGCACTTCCCGAATTGCTCAAATATAAACAAGGGCATATTGTGAATATCGCTTCACTTGCAGGCCGTTTTGCTTTGCCAGGTTCAGCGGTTTATTCTGGAACTAAATTTGCTGTGATTGGTCTCACTGAAGCAGTTGCAGGTGAGTTTCGTGATTCAGCTATTCAGTTCACTGCAATTTTACCCAGTAAAGTGCTGACAGAGCTCACCGCTGGAACTGAAAATGCTGCAAAAACGATTCCAGTTGTGACATCACAAGATGTTGCCAATGCAGTTTTGAGTGCTTTGATTAAGCCTCGATTATTTATTGCAGTACCTGATTACTTACAAACAGTACATAGTGCTTATGCCTTATTGCCGCAATGGGCGCAAACAGGCGCACGTCGTATCTTGGGGGATAATGGTATCTTGACTAAACTTGATCATTCTGCCCATTCAAGTTATGCCAAGCGAATTCATAAGTTGGCAGAATAATTGCTTATTAAAAAGAAACTTTTTAAATCAGTTCATTTGGCTCAAAGTAAATACTCCACTTTGAGCCATTTTTTATGGGTGTGGCTAAGATGGATATCATTGCATCTATATTCAATCTGTCAAAAAACTCAGACACAAGAGTAGAATTGATTTAATCAATATTATTAATTAAATTAACTATATGGAAGAAAATTTTTTGTTTATAAAAAAATTGCAATGCCACACCTTACATTGAAAGTTTAAATACCTTTGCGTAGGCGATGCATCACTTTTCGTAGGGGATGTCAAACTTTGCGCTGCAAACAAAGCTGTGCTTTGTTTTTACTCATGTGCGAGGGGTACGTGCTGTACCCCCGCCCAACGGCGACATCCATGTTAGGATCACTATCTAGGATTCAAAAGTACAAAAACGAATGAATAGCCAACAGTTTCAAAAAGTTTATACGTAACTATAAGCGTCATTTATGATCAATGACTTGATAGAGGTTATTTGTATGAATAATTAGATGGGTTGACTATACCTGAATGCGTATTACTGTAAAGCTGGTACTACCATATCTTACTAGGAACGTTTAAGTTTCTATTAGATTGATTTGTATTATTTTTTGGAGCTCAGCATGATTTGTGTTGCTAAGCCAAAAAATACTGTACCCATAAACCATTTTTGCATTTTTAACCAAAGCGCATGACGATTTAAAAGTTGGGTAAAAGAACTGGCAGAAAAAATAAACAACATGTTGATGAATAGACTAATCACAATTTGGACAATACCCAAACTAAGCGTTTGCACTAAAACATCGCCTTGATGTGGTTTGATAAATTGTGGCAGCAAAGCTAAGTACATCATCGCAATTTTAGGATTCAGTAGATTAGTCAAAAAGCCCATCAAAAATAGTTTTGAATTTGAATAAGATTGGTTGCTGGTAATCTCAAAAGGCGAGTGAGGTGATTGAATGGTTTTCCAGCCAAGATAAATCAGGTAGAACGCGCCAGCAATTTTTAAAATATCGTATGCAACTGGAATCGTCATTAATAAAGCAGTAATTCCAAAAGCAGCACATAGCATATAAAATACAAAACCGAGTGCTGTGCCTCCCAATGAAACCATCCCCGCAGTTTTGCCCTGACACAAGGACCTTGAGACCAGATAAATCATATTTGGACCAGGGGTGAGAGCCATACCTAGGGCAATCAAGGCAAAAGCAAATAAAGTAGAATCCATATGTTCAATATCAATTATTCTGTAGGGTGATGTTTTGTTGGATACATTCTGCGAGTTTGACTTTATCTTGAGGATGCAAGGTAATGAAGTAGGCACCTACACGATATTGCTCGTTTTCAGCAGGTTCAGAGTACGCAATTTGTGCCGTTGCTGCAATATGGAAGAAATTTTCAGGATGGCTCAGGGTGACATGAATAAAGCTACCTTGTTTCAGGTATTGTTGGCTGGTAAAACTAAAGCCACTTTCAGAAAAATTGACTTTTTGTGGCGTTGGTAACATGGTTTGTACAATAGAATCGTAAAGAGAACCAGTAATAAGGTTTAACTTTTGGTTGAATAAGGATAAGATTCGAGCAATTTGTTGATCTTTTTCATTTAATTGTTCTAATTCGTAGTGAAGTGCATGATCAAATTGATCTAATTCTGCAAGTAGTAGAAAATAGCGCGGTAATACAAAATTAGCATCATATGGATCGTTCAGCGCAACTTCTTCAGAAATGATTTGATAGTTGATCCTTAACGCAGCATCGATTCGTGACATGACACGACGTTCATTTGCTTCATTTTGATGCTGTAACGCTTCCATAAAACACCTCGGACTAGAATGGTATGTTTAAACCAATCTCGCTGTATATAGGGTTGAGATACACTCGCGCACGGCGTAGTAATCACTTTATTTCTTTTATCGCTTTGGTTTCCATGATCGGTCTAACCTTAGGGGTTGCTGTACTGATTACAGTTTTATCTGTTATGAATGGTTTTGACCGAGAGTTAAAGAACCGTGTTTTAGGTATGATACCTCAAGCCACTGTTTCTTCAACACAAATTCTAACAGACTGGCCTGTACTTGCAAAGAAAATTGAACAACATAAGCATGTGACTGGTGTTGCTCCATTTACCCAACTACAAGGTATGCTTACTGCACAAGGACAGGTCGCCGGCATCATGGTGACTGGTATTGAACCTCAATATGAAAAGAAGGTTTCAATTATCCAAAATCATATGGTGGAAGGTAGCATAGATCAACTAAAAAAAGGTGAATATGGCATTGTTCTAGGCAAACAAATGACTGATGCGTTAGGCCTTGGTCTAAATGACAATGTCACCTTGGTTTTACCTGAAGCAACCCCTTCGCCAGCAGGGGTTGTGCCACGTTTTAAACGTTTTAAAATTGTGGGTATTTTTAGTATAGGTGCGGAAGTTGATTCGAGTTTAGGTTACATCGCACTCAATGATGCATCTACGCTATTACGTCTACCTGACGGTGCGCAAGGTGTGCGTATGAAACTGGATGATATTTTCCAAGCGCCACAGGTTGCCAATGAAATTGTTCGTGAGTTACCAAACGGTTTCTATGCCTCAGATTGGACCTATACGCATGGTAATTTATTCAGCGCAATCCAAATGGAAAAGGCAATGGTCAGTCTACTGTTATTCCTAATCGTACTTGTTGCTGCATTTAATATTGTCTCTTCATTGGTCATGGTTGTGACGGATAAAAAATCAGACATCGCAATTTTGAGAACATTAGGCGCATCACCTGCAACAATTACCCGCATTTTTATGGTGCAAGGTACTGTGATTGGTGTGGTTGGAACTGTCGCTGGTGCAATCTTGGGGATTATCTCTGCCTTAGGAATTAGTAACTTTATTGGCTGGTTGAATACTGCATTTGGATTACATTTATTCGATGCTTATTTTATCAACTACTTACCTTCTTATTTAAGATGGCAAGATGTCGTGGTGATTGTGAGCTTGTCCTTGGGCCTCAGCTTTATTGCAACCATTTACCCAGCATTGCGAGCAGCTAAAATTCAGCCTGCGGAGGCGCTTCGTTATGAATAGTGCTACACAAAGTCCAGTAGTTTTAGAGGCACAAAATATCTATAAATCGTTTACTGATGGTAAGTCACATGTAGACGTGATTACAGGCTTATCCTTACAAGTAACGCAAGGTGAGTTTGTCTCCATTGTGGGTTCAAGTGGGTCAGGTAAAAGTACGCTATTACATATTTTGGGAGGGCTAGATCGCCCTACCCAAGGTCTGGTAAATTTAAATGGCAGACGTTTTGATAACTTGGGTGAAGCTGAACGTGGTTTTTTACGTAATGAACATTTAGGCTTTGTCTATCAGTTTCATCATTTATTGCCTGAATTTACTGCACTTGAAAATGTCGCAATGCCGTTGATGTTAAGAAAAGATGCGGAGTATAAAAAGGTTAAAGAACGTGCTGAATATTTACTTGAACGTGTTGGATTATCGCATCGTTTAACGCATCAACCTGGTGAGTTATCAGGTGGTGAACGTCAACGTGTAGCTTTAGCACGTGCTTTGGTGACACAACCGAAGTTAATGTTAGCCGATGAGCCGACAGGGAATCTAGATCGCAAAACAGCAAAATCTATTTTTGAATTACTGCGTGATTTACGTGAGGAGTTCAATATGGCAATGTTGATTGTGACGCACGATGAGCAACTGGCAAAATCAGCAGATAAAATCCTACATATGCAAGATGGTGTCTGGATTGATGGCTAATTTTAGCACTCATTTGATGATATCATTCTAAAGTGAGGTATATTTTTTAAACTTAAGCCCAATAACTGATTGGGCTTAATCAATAAAACACTGAAAACAATAAATAGAAAAACTATGTATATATATATTGCTTTAATTGGATGGATATTGGGTATCTCTTTTATGGGATACCATTCACCAGCTTCTTTAACTCTCTTGGTATGGATTAGCTTAGCCTTAAGTCTTTTGCTATTTAAATTTTATCGGTCGAAGTATAGATTGATTAATTCCTTGGTATTTAAACTGATCTATTTAAGCTTAGTCGGTATATCATGTGGTCTAATCGGTTGGCATTATGCAGATTCAGCACTCGAAAAAAGATTAAGCTTACGTGATACATCAGCTCATCAAATTGAAAAAATTATTTATATTTCTAGCATAAATACGATTAAGCAAACCAACTCATCCTTTAGTTCCCAACTCCCCCGTACTCAACAGCGTATTCAACAAAAAGTATTGTTACTCGGACTAAAACAAGCCACACAAATGTTAATGTATCTGGATGATTCACAGTCTGAAATGATCCAACTAGGCCAATATTATCGAGTAAGAGGGCAAATCAAACCAATTCACGGTTATGCTGTCGCTGGTGCTTTTGATAAAGAAAAATGGTTTCTACAACAAAACATTCTCGGTGTATTCAAGGCTCACTCATTTGAACATATCGATGAAATTCAAGTGAAACAGTTGGGTTATACATCCTTTATTCGTCAACAGAATACCTTGCTATATAGAGCTCAACTCAGTATCGAAAAGTTACGTCTAAAATTTCGCCATTGGATTGCAGTTTCATCATTACATAATAAGGGATTGCTCTTGGCCTTATTAACCGGTGATGAAAGCTTATTGGCGAATGAAACACATGAGTTATTTAAAAAATTGGGCATCTCTCATTTACTTGCAATCTCTGGACCGCACGTATTAATTTTTGCAAGTTTGTTTTGTTTTTTGTTTAATTCAATCATTAAAAAAGCTTATCCACAGATTTTTTTGAGAATTCCACAACCTTATTTATTGATCTTTCCTTTTTTAGCCTGTGTGGTGTTTTATAGCGCTTTTGTTGGTTTTGAAATTCCCGCGTTAAGAACCATGCTGACAGTCACAATTTTGATTTTTATTATTTTATTCAAGCAAAAAATTCAACCTCTTAAGCATCTATTATTGACAGCCAGTATTTTATTAGTAATTGATCCTTTTAGTATTCTATCTTCTGCTTTTTGGTTATCCTTTGGTTCATGTTTTATTTTGATTCGTGTCTATCAGACTGTTCAGCAACATTCGAATCAAACTGTAGAGACATGGAAAACTAAGACTAAACTATTTATACGAGTATTAATTGATTCGCAATGGAAAATATTTATTGCATTATTACCAGTGGTGCTGTGGATATTTCAACAATTTTCATGGATCACACCCTTGAGCAATTTGATCGCAATTCCAATGATTGGTGCAATAATTGTTCCTATTGAAGTCATGGCGGCATGCATGAGTACACTTTTTGATCCTTTAGGTGGAGTACTCTTTAAAGTTTCTGATATTTTTTTGTCTATATTTTTGTATTTACTGGAAAAGTTAGATCAGTTTCTCAATTTTAAATTGAATTGGTGGGCATTCAATTCTTTGCAAATTATTTGCATTGCTTTGACTGTGTTTATTATCTTTCTGCCCAAAGGTGTGCTTCCCAAATTTTGGGCAATACTCTGCTTAGCACCGTTAGTAATATCACATAAAAAATCTTCAAGATTCCAACTTGATGTCATAGATGTTGGGCAAGGACAGGCAATTTTTTTAAATTTGCCTGAACATAAAATGCTGATTGATACAGGTGGCACATTTGATGAAGAGCAATTCAGTATTGGTAAAAAAGTCATTATTCCATATCTTATGCGACAAGGCATTGCTCAATTGGATCAAGTGATTCTGACCCATTTAGATCAAGACCATAGTGGTGCATTTGCAGAAATAGAGAAGGTCGTCAAAATTGACAAAGTTTATTCAAATGAAATAGATGAGCTGCTTAATCAGCATAAATTTGAGTATTGTCATCAAGGGCAATATTGGCAATATGAAGATGTTCGGATTTCTGTTTTGGCGCCTGCTAAAAATAGCCTAAGCAAAGCTCGGTATGACAGAAATGGACTCTCATGCATCATTTATATTCAAGTTCCTCAGTCGAAATCACATCAAAATTTTTTATTGATGGGGGATGCTGGGTGGGAAACGGAATATAATCTATTAGCACAATATCCAGATTTAAAAGTAGATGTCTTAGTGCTAGGTCATCATGGTAGCAAAAATAGTTCTTCATACGACTTTTTAAAGCAATTACAACCTAAACTTGCGATTGTATCGGCTGGATATGCCAATCGCTATGGTCATCCACATCCGATTGTATTGAAACGGCTAGAGGCTTTGAATATTCCAGTCAAAACCACTATTGAACAAGGTTCTATTCAATTTAAGCTAAATTCGCAAGGGCAGATGGAGTTGATAGGTTATCGGCAAAACTTAAAGTGGCTCGCTTCCCATGATCGTCTCATTGCGGATTGAATTGATCATTTCCATCGCTTCTTTATTGGGAACATTATAAATCTGTTTTAGTTTTGGGTGAGCTTTAAAACGTTTATAACTCCAGTGATAATGTTCTGGGTATTGGCAGATTAATTTTTCGAGCGCAGTGTAAATAATATGTGTGCCCTGATTTGCATCGACCTGATAGATATTTTCATCAATAGGTTGAACGACCATATCAAAACCCTGATTTTCGTTTCTAATAGCATATAGCAAGAGTGCTTTGGATTTGGTCTTTTGGATCAGCTTTGCACTTAAATTACTTGAAAAGAGTGGAATCCCAAAATACTCAATAAGTTCTCCCCCTTGATGTGGCGAATGGTCAGGCAAAATAACGGTGGTACCTCCTTGTTTTAAAGCTCTAAATATTTGCCGGACGCCAGATTCATCTGTTGGAACCAGTGTGGCATTTTCGCGACCTCGCGCAGCACGTACGAAACGATCTGCACTTTCATCTTTAATTGGTTCATACATAATGGTCATTTGCGTATATTGGGCAAACCATGCGTTCATAATTTCCCAAGTACCGAAATGAGGCACGACCAGTACAAGGCCTTTTTTTTCCGCAATTGCTTCATGGAAATGGTGCTCACCTTCAATATGGTGAATACGGTCGATATTTACTTGATTTGAACTTCCCCAAACCGTAAAAAACTCCATATAAGACTGTAATTCATTGCGAATTGCATGCTCTGTAATTCTTTCGCGTTTGGATTTATCTAGGTCTGGAAAGCAAATTTCAATATTTAAACGAATGGTTTCAGAGGTTTTGGTGATACGTAATAAGTTGACAAGTCCAGCCAAAATGCGCGCGATAAAACGTGCGATTGGGATCGGCAGTCGACTGAAAAAATTGAGAAGTCGCGAAGTTGAGGTTTTATCAGTCATCCGGATCTAAAATTAAAGCGCAGGTTAAGTAATAGTGAGATTTAGCAAATTATTATAAGTTAAATCGTAATGATTAAATAGATTATACGGATTCCGTGTATATAATGAAGCATGAATAATTAATTTGGATGGTATAAATGTCAGATTGGCCGCCGAAACCTCAAAATGACAATACAAATTTGAATTCCTCTGCGGGTCAACAGCCTACAGGACAGGAATGGAAGATCTTAGAGAAAGCTGTTCTTGCTTCAGTTGAAGAGCAACGCCGTACTCGTCGCTGGGGGATCTTTTTTAAAATACTCACTTTTCTTTATATTCTCTTTGTCTTAGTTGCACTGGGTAAGAGTTGTTCATTATCAGGGTCAGATGATGGAACAATAACTTCAGAGAATCATTTAGGGGTTGTCAATATCGTTGGTACAATTGATTCAAGTAGTCAAGGTGTAAATAGTACCGATACGATTAAATCATTAAAGAAAGCATTTCAAGCAAAGTCTGCTCAAGCTGTAGTATTGAATGTGAATTCCCCAGGTGGATCACCAGTTCAGTCTGATGATATTTGGCAAGAGATTCAGTACCTCAAAAAACAAAATCCAGAGAAAAAAGTATATGCTGTGATTGGTGATATGGGAGCTTCAGGTGCTTATTATATTGCATCAGCAGCAGACGAAATTTGGGTAAATCCATCGAGTTTGGTGGGATCAATTGGTGTGATTATGCCGAACTATGGGGTAAATGGTTTAGCGCAAAAATTAGGTGTTGAAGACCGAACGATGACTTCGGGAAGTAATAAAGACATACTGAGTATGACGAAACCGATTAATCCAGAACAACGCGCGCATATTCAAGCTTTATTGGACAATGTACATGATCACTTTATCGATGCTGTGAAAAAAGGCCGTGGTGAAAAGCTGAAATCGCAAGATCCAGCGATCTTCTCTGGTTTATTCTGGACGGGTGACCAAGCAATTAAATTGGGTATCGCAGATAAAGCAGGGAATATGGAAACATTAAAACGCGAATTAAAAGTGAAAAAGACAGTTAATTATACGGTTGAACGTAGCCCATTTGACTCAGTTCTAGGCCGTTTAGGTTCAGAAATGGGTCATGGTTTAGGTACAGCCGTGAGCCAGAAACTTGGTATGAATCAAGATGTGAAAATGCAATAGTTCAAGTCTGGTAGATCAGTAAAGAACAATATATTGTATTCTTGTTCTTTACTGAGCCATACAGGATAAAAAACAAAAATATGAAAAAAGAAGATGCAAAAATAAGTCCAACACGATTCTAAAGCTCTATTTTCTTCTTACTTTATGCCATTTTAGCTGGTTTAAACCTGTTTAAGTCATTTGAATGACATCGCTTATTGTAAAACAATAGCAGTGAGTTCACTTAAAATATTTAACTGAATCCAATTTATCAGCTACAGTATTTGGAATTCTTCATATTCAGAGTGTAACACAAGACATGGTTAGTCTATCTCACATGAAACCTGTTATTCATTTTGCCCATGCCAATGGTGTGCCATCTAAAGTCTATATGAAACTATTTGATTTATTGAAAGATCAGTATGATGTGATTTATGTTTCTTTATTAGGCACAGATCAACGTTATCCTATTGATAACAATTGGTCGAATTTTGCGGATCAAGTGATTGATAGTATTGTGCAACAATCTAATGGACGTAAAGTCATAGGCTTAGGTCATTCATTAGGCGCTGTTGCAACTTTTTTAGCGTCGTTTAAACGTCCAGATTTATTTGAACAAGCAATTTTATTGGATCCTCCATTGATTATGGGAACCGCATCCTTTGTCTTTAATCTTGCAAAGAAATTTTATCCTCAAAAAATCGATGCGATGACACCAGCTCACCTCAGCTTACGCCGTCGAGATCATTGGGAATCGCGTCAACAAGCCGCAGAGTTGTTACGTCCAAAGGGATTTTATCAGCATTTTGACGCAGATTGTTTTAAGGCTTATATCGATTATGCACTAACAGAAGATCATGTTCGTGGTGGCGTGACCTTGACCATTCCTAAGGATGTTGAAGTTGCAATTTTTAGAACTGGTCCTTCTTATTGGTGGTTACCTCATCCACAACCACAAGTTCCAGTAGATTTAGTTATTGGTTCTGAGAGCCCTTTTCTAAAACGTAAATTTCCACAAATTACCAAAAAGAAATTTAATATTCCTTTTACTCTGACGGCTGGAGGACATATGTTTCCTTTAGAACATCCAGTTGAAACTGTTAACTTAATTAAAAAGTTGATTCAACAAAATTTATCTAATACCCATTAATCAGTGTTGAATGGGTTACAGATTGTACCTCTTTCTATAGTCAACCTGTCAAAAAACTCGGACACAAGAATATAATAGATTTAATTAATATTTTTAATTAAATCTATTATATGGAAAGATAAATTATTTGATTGTAAAAAGTTTGCAATACAAAATCTTACATTCAAAGTTTAAATATCTTTGCGTAGGCGCTGCCTCATTTTTGCACGACAAAAACCAGTGCTTTGTTCTTGCTCAAATGAAAAGATGACAAAAATCTTTTGTTGGACGAGGGGTATGTCCTGTACCCCACATTCCTACATACATTGGGCGACATCCCTGTCTTCCTGTGATAGGATAACCATCTAGGATTGAAAAGTACAAAAAATGGTTTGATAACCAATAGTTTCTATAAGTTCAAACAAAAATATAGGCTACATTTATGATCAATAAATTGATGGAAATCACTTGTATGAATAATTAGGGGATTTGATTATAAGTAAAGGTTTTTGTTACGGCCTATCGTTAAAAAGTCCGCTGTTTTTCCCATAAATTGATTTCAATCTTTTTATGTAAAATGTAGCAGTTCAAGCGACTTTGCTATAAACCTATTGTTATCTAAGGTCACTAAACGGGCGAATTTTATATTAGATATAAAAAATGCATCCTTAGATGCATTTTTTGACAGTATTTTAAATCAAGCAAATCTTAAAGTTGGCAAAATTGAATTGGCTGTTTAAGTGCTTGTCCCTTATATAAAACCTGACCATTTTCCAAGTGTTGAATGGTGCCATTACAGATCCATTCAACCGCTTGAGGATAAATTAAATGCTCAAGTACATGGACTCGTGCTGCAAGCGATTGCACAGTATCATGCAAAGTAACTTTTAAAATACCCTGAGTCAAAGCTTGACCAGCGTCTAATTCAGCAGTAACAAAATGCACAGTACAGCCATGCAAAACATCACCTGTATTTAAAACACGTTGATGAGTATGCATGCCTTTGTAATTTGGCAATAGAGAAGGGTGGATATTCACCATTTTTCCTTCCCATGCTTGCACAAACTTTGCACTGAGAATTCGCATAAAACCAGCAAGAATGACTAAGTCAACATTCCAATCCTGTAATTGTTGATGCATAACATCATCAAAAGCTTCACGATTAGGGTAGTGTTTATGCTCAATCACAGTCGTTGCAATGCCTGCTTTTGTAGCACGTTCTATGGCAAATGCTTCAGGTTTGTTGGAAATAACCCCCACGATTTGCCCTGAAAGATTGGCATCAATCAAGGCTTGAAGGTTGCTTCCATTGCCTGAAACGAGTACAGCAATTTTAATCATGTGGGGAGCTTATGCAAAAATCACACGAATTTTTTCGTCTGCGCCTTCAATTGAAGCAGCATTTTCTTGGATATGACCAATGGTCCATGCTTTTTCGCCTTGAGCAGTTAAAACTTCAATGGTTTTGTCAGCATCAGCAACGTCAACTGCAATGACCATACCCACACCACAGTTAAATGTACGGTACATTTCAAATTGTTCTACAGCACCTTCACGTTGTAAAAGTTTGAACAATTCAGGCCATTCCCACGATGATTCATTAATCACAGCTTGAGCACCATTTGGAAGTACGCGAGGTAGATTGCCTGGTAAACCACCACCTGTGATATGTGCCATTGCATGAACATCAACTTGTTTGCATAGCTCAAGTACTGGTTTTACATAAATACGTGTTGGTTCCATTGCAACATCTGCAAGCGGACGACCATCTACTATCTGAGTTAAATCAACGTTTTTCACGTCTAAGATTTTACGAAGTAAAGAGTAACCGTTTGAGTGTGCACCAGAAGATGCTAAACCGATGAGAACATCACCTGCTTTTACTTTAGAACCATCAATGATTTTACTTGCTTCAACCACACCCACAGAAAAACCTGCTAAGTCATAGTCTTCACCTTCATACATCCCTGGCATTTCAGCAGTTTCACCACCGACCAATGCGCAGCCTGCAAGTTCACAACCTTTACCTATCCCAGTCACAACATTTGCAGCAACATCAACATTTAAATGTCCAGTTGCATAATAATCGAGGAAGAATAGAGGTTCAGCACCACATACAAGAAGATCGTTTACACACATTGCAACCAAATCTTGACCAATTGTGTCATGACGGTTTAAGTTCAATGCTAAACGTAATTTTGTACCGACACCATCTGTACCAGATACAAGAACAGGTTCTTCATAACCTTTAGGGATTCTGCAAAGTGCACCGAAGCCGCCTAAACCACCCATCACTTCAGGGCGTGTGGTACGTTTAGCGACAGATTTGATTCGATCGACAAGTGCGTCGCCCGCTTCAATATCGACACCAGCGTCTTTATAGCTTAAACCAGTGTTTGGGGTAGAAGTTGAGTTGCTCATAATTGAAGTCTCCGCATTCGCGCGGGGATTATACCCGAATATACGAAACTCTTATGTTATTTCTGCACTAAAATGCTATCTTTATTAAAATATTTTCCCCTCTATAACGAATAAATTTGAAATAGGCGTGATTCAATGCACGATCGGACTTTAAAACGAATTTTTATCCTTGCTGGAATTGCTTTAGTTTTATGGATTTTATATTTATTAAAACCCGTAGTGATTCCTTTTGTCGCAGCTTTTCTCGTTGCCTATTTATTTAGTCCAGTGGTAGATAAGCTGTCTAAATTTTTGCCAAGGTGGTTATCTATTTCAGTGGTATTTATTGGAATAGGTGTATTACTGACTTGGGCGACTTGGTTTGTTGTACCCTTGGTTTGGAAACAATTAATCTATGCGCGTGACAGTATTCCCGCGGGAATCCATTGGGTGAATTCTACTTTTTTACCGTGGTTATCCAACAATTTCAATGTTGAACATATGGAGTTGGATACAGATCAAATATCTAAAGTAGTGATGGAGTATGTTCAGACCAACTATAGTGCGGATAGTATCCAATCGATGGCATTAAAAATTGCCCAATCTGGACTGAGTTTTATTTCGATCGGTGGAACAATTGTTTTAATTCCAATTATTGCGTTCTATTTCTTACTTGATTGGAATCGGATGTTGGAGCATTTAAAAAGTTTTATCCCACGCCAATATGAAAGTAATGTGCTTAAAATTGTTGGTGAATGCCATAGTGTTTTAGGTGCTTTTGTCAAAGGGCAATTCCTTGTGATGATTTTATTGGGAATTGTCTATGCTGTGGGCTTGCAATTGGTTGGTCTAGAAGTTGGATTAATTATTGGTATGATCGCAGGATTGTGCAGTATTATTCCTTATCTTGGCTTTGGTGTTGGTATTATAGCTGCTGTCATTGCCTGTTTTTTCCAGTTTGGTCTAGATCCAAAGCATTTATTGATGGTTTTAGCTGTATTTGGTGTAGGGCAACTCATAGAGGGATATATCCTTCAACCTTTCTTATTGGGTGATAAAATTGGTTTATCTCCTGTAGCCGTAGTATTCGCAGTACTTGCAGGTGCGCAGTTGGGGGGATTTGTTGGAATGTTGATTGCACTTCCAGTTGCAGCTGTTATCGTGGTTTTACTCAAGCATCTCAAAGAGTTATATCAAGAAAGTCAGTTTTTTAAGGCCAATGATACTTTGGTGACTGTACAAAATCATGGTACCACTGAAACAATTTCAGTCGAAAGCGACCAAGTTGATCTTGATATTGAAGTTAAAAACACGCAAGATACTGATCAATCGATTAAAAATGATCAAAATCCACTTTAGGAATGATTTGAATATATGCGTCAATTGCAGTTGGATATAGAACCACAACTGGATGCCAGAATTAGTGATTTTTCTGGACCAGGTTGGGGACCTGTAATTGATGCTGTGCGTCAGCTTCATGCAGGCCTGATGAATCGTTTCTATATCTATGGTAGCGCTGGAACTGGTAAAAGCCATTTACTCACTGCGATTTGTGATTCTTATTTAGAAATTGGTAAATCTGCGATAAAAGTATCTTTATTGGAATTGTTAGATGCGCCTATAGAAGCGATCACATCCTTAGAAAGCTATGACTTAGTTGCCTTAGATGATATTGAAGCAATTAGTGGCGTACCGCATTGGCAAAAAGCGGTATTCCATCTTATTAATAATAATAATGAAGATGGCGGGCAGTTGGTATTTTCATCACGATTTGCGCCTATTGAATTAAAATTAGAACTCCCTGACCTACAATCTCGACTTACACAGGCTGTCAGTGTAAAAGTACCCAGTGGGCACTCCTATGCTGATCGGCATGCTTTATTGCATTCAGTCTTAGAACGTCGGGGTGTACATTTTGACCCACAAATAACGGAATATTTGCTATTACATGGCCCACATCAAACGAGTACACTACTTCAATCTGTTGAACAGCTAGAAAAGTTATTGAAGGGTGAGAAAACTAAATTATCTCACGCAACTTTAAGACAGATCTATGCATTGATTGATGAATATAGACAATAGTTTTTTTTACTGTTGTTGAGTGCGCGTAACACAAATAGATGAAGTTAATCGATTCATCGATAAAAATTCTTGAGAATTTTTATCGCGTGTGACAAAGTACGCAAAAAGGACTGATAGCAAAGCGTAATGCTGGCTAATAAGAAATAATTAAAAGAAATCAAGGAGACTATAATGCTCAAACGGGGCATAGGCTTAGGATTATTATGTATTACCGGTCAAGCATTTAGTGCAAATATTACTGTGACAACGACAGATGATATTGTAAAAGCTGATGATCAGTGTTCATTAAGAGAAGCAGTCGAATATGTCAATCAGGGAATGCCTGAGGCTGGCTATAATGGTTGTGGTGGTGGTAAAGAGGTTACTGCAAATATCATATTACAAGGGAATAAAGAGTATTCACTGAATAGCCAAATCAGGATACTCAAAGATGTGACGTTTGGTTCGACTTATGAAAGCAACGTAAATAATACACAAACGCTTATAGGTAAAAACAATGCCATTATTAAAATGGTTGGAAAAGAACGTTTATTTCAGATTGAAAAAATCATAGATTCGGCAGTAGAGACACCACCTGCAATGCTCAAAGTTTCATTTAATGAAATTACCTTAAAAGGGTGTAATGAAGCGGTATGTGCTGATCAAGGTGGTTTAATCTATAACAAAGAGTCTTTAGGTATAAGTAATAGCCAGCTTTTAAATGGTCATGCAAGACAAGGTGGCGCAATTTACAATGCGGGTGTGTATGTTGCGAATACTTCATTAAGTTCTGTTTCTATAAACAAGACCTTAATGAAAGGTAATACAGCAGTAGAAGGAGGTGTTGTTTATACCGAACTACCAACATTTGTTATTACACAGTCATTAATTCGAGATAATGAAGTTACAAATTCAGCAAGTTCAAATTTTGAAACAAAAAATCAATTTTCAGAAGAGGCTTTAAAAACAATTGGCTCCTCAATTCCTTTTGGAATTATGAATAGTACGATCTTTAGCAATAAAGGCTATGTAGTCAAGATTTACGATGCCATGCAAATCAACAATGTCACCATGATTCTCAATACTATGGGACTTATTGTAAACGCGCCCCAAAAGAAAGGTTATGTTGCAAATAGTATTATTGCTAAAAATGGTACACAAGATTGTACGATTGTGGCTGGCGGAGAAGCGGAACAGATCAGTAATAACCTCTATTCATCAGGCTGTAGTGGTTTTAAATCTACAGCATTAGGCAATGTACAACTAATTGCTGGGAATACCACGGAAGGCAAGTGTGACTATAGTACCGATGGAATTTTATGTCCATTTACAGAGGCACCTACTGTAGCTTTAGGTTATTTTTTACCAAGAATTTTAGCAAGTTATAATTCAGCTGAAGATTCACTGATTATTAACCATGGTCCAGAAGTACAAGATAAAATATTGGCATGTTCATCAGTTGATCAGCGTGGTAAAAATCGAGATGTTAATTCACAATTATGTGATCGTGGTGCGATTGAATTGGTGATTAACACCACAGATGTTACAACTGTGGGGCAAGATATTTTATATGGTGAAACAGCTAAGTTTTCAATCGCAGATCAATTACAAGATGGTGAGTTGGTTAGTGTTGAAAAGTGTAAGCAGATTTTTAATCGAGAGTTGGATGACAATGGTAAGCCTTGGCAAATTGGCTGTTTAAAAGTCATCCAAACAAATACCCCATCTAAAGGAACAATGTCGATAAACCAGGCTGGTGATATTGTGTATACCCCAAATAGTCGTTGGCAAGGTTCAGATGAATTTAAAATCAATGTGGTGACCTCAACCACAAGTTTTAATAAATCAGATAATCCTTATATTACGATCCCCGCACGAATTGTACAAAGAAAGCCAGATGATTTTAAGAACTCTAAAGTAAAGACTTCAGGTGGAAGTTTAGGGTTTCTTTCAATCATTGGACTGGTCGGTTTAGCAGGCTATCGACGGATAAAATATAAGTAAAGGATCGGATATGAAAAATTATAAAAAGGGATTTCTAACACTTGTTATTTTGTCGACCATGTCTCTGATGGCGGCAGAAGATAAAACAATTTATGTGACTACCTTTGAAGATGAGGATGGAACAAATCCTGACAAGTGTTCAATCAGAGAAGCCTTACGAGCTGCTGCTACACATAAAGCTTATGGTGGTTGCAGTGCAGGACAAGTTTATTCGACAGTGCCCAATGTGATTCAATTAGAAGCGGGTGAATATAAGCTGACGAAAGAGTTAAGACCTAATTCAGATATTTCCATTGTTGGTAAAGAACCTGGTGATTATAGTCGGCCAGATGTATTAACTAATAATTTCCCTGCTTCAACGCCATTAAAAACTACAATTTCAGGCCAAGGGACCTCGCGTATTTTCAATACCATTTATGAAAATAAGCCAAGTTTAACGCTGAAAGATGTGATTTTAAAAGATGGCTCTAGCTTGAATGACACCAATAGCAGCGTGGGCGGAGCGATTTATGCAGGCGGTGCAACAACCTTAACCAATGTAACAATTATCAATTCAAATGCGAAAACTGGTGGTGCAATTTATCTAAATGATGCTTCAAGTTCACTTACAGTCAACTATGGCGTGTTTGACGCAAATAAAGCTGATCAAGGTAGTGTACTTGGAATGACATGCTCTGATAATTTGGTTTTTACAACACGAAGTATCGCAGTGAATGGCACAACTTTCATTAATAATGGATCTGCAAATAGCTTAAGTATGTTTAGTTTTTGTGGACAGCCTTCTGTGACATTTACTGCAAATACATTGACAAAGAATACTGCAAGTATGAGTCAAGGGAGCATCATTCAATTTAGCCAATTAACACCACAAGGAAAGGTTAATTTTAGTGATAGTTCTTCTTTATCACTGCTCAGCAATACTATTGTAAAGAATGATGCTTGGGCAACACTATTATATGGATACAATGGTTTAAAAACTTTAAGCAATAATATACTGGCTTATAATAATGGGAAATCTTGTCGTTATGCAGATGGTGATGTCAGTAAAGTTGAAGGCTCAGGTGTAGTGCTGGGCTATAATGCTTTAAAGCTTACTGCTGGTAATGATCAGTGTGAAGTTGCAGAGGCAGTGACTAAAGAGGGTAAAGACCATTCATTTGATGTAAGTAATATTGAGTTCTCATCTATTTTAAATGACTTAGAGCCACCGAGTGAATCCACTGGTTTTATGCCGATGTATTTTCCTAAAAACTTAGGCACAGATAAAGATTTAGTTGATATTGGTTATACTGGGTGTAGTGGATCTGATCAGCGAGGTGTCACCCGAGTGGTTGCGGAAAACTCGAATGGTCAAAATGATGTAGCGAACTCATGTGATATCGGTTCTACAGAGGTTTTACGTCTTACAGCAAATAACTTAAGCTCGACCAATGCATCAGTGGTTGCTGCACTTAGCAATTATCAGAACATATTGGATAATTATAATAAGTTGATTGCTGACCCAGCAACCAACCAAGACTTTATTCCTTTTTATAAATTTCAATCAGAGTTATATAGTAATCTAATAAAATACACCAAATCAGATCAGAAATATCGCACCATCTTTGTTGACCCTTTTGCTGCCAATCTGCCAGCAGAAATCATTACTAAAGGGCAGGATGGCAAAGATATTAGGGTTGTAAAACATCTAAGCGTTGACAATTATGATGTGATTGTTAAGCCACTTGGTGTGGGTTTATTGAATAGCGATAAGGTCTTTGCGGGTAAGGAAGATCCAAACTTTAAGTGTGAATGGAATGCCAACTTAAAAAGAATTATGTTATGGCGTATAGACGACAGCATAACCCCATCAGGTGATAATGAATTCTGTAGTTATCAACTACAGTTAAAATCTGAACCAAATATTACATCTTCAGCTTATGTGATTGGAACCTTTGCTAACATTGCACCCATCGTAGAGGATAGTAGTTTTAAAGTTGAATATGGTTCAACTAAAGCAATTGATGTAGATTTACTCCAATATGCCAATGATGATGGTGATGGTAATGCAGCAGCTTTAACTGCAAAACCCAATAAACCAAAATTTTATATCAATGCAGATGGTGTTGAATTACCTATCCGAATAGGTACAAATATTGACCCAATAGTTATTACTGCAGATCGTAGTGGTCCTTGCCCAGGTGTTGATAGTAAATATACCTGCTATGGTGGCAAAATTCATATCCAACTCAGAAACACACTGGACCCATTTAGCTACAAATTTACCTACTATGTGTATGATGCAGATGGTGTAATTTCCAATACTGCGACGGTAAAATTAGAAAACTCAGGTACAGCGCCCGGAAGTACGCGTACAAGTGGTGGTGGTGCATTGGGTTGGCTCAGTCTTCTTGGACTGTTAGGGTTGACAGGATATCGCCGCTATCAAACAAATAGATAACCAAAGCAATAATAGGCAAATAAATAAACTGGCAAATTAATGAATTTTACAACTTAGTGTGTACAAAAAAACCAGTTTTTAGAAACTGGTTTTTTTGTATCTGTATGTTTTTTGCTATTTATATAGGCTTTCTTCATAATTTGTATTATAAGTTTTAAATAGGAAGGGTTTGTTAATTGATTTCCCTTAAATCATTGAAAAGTTATTCATTTTGAACTGATATGAAACAATTTACTGTACTTACACCCCTTGAAAAGATCCCATGTAGTTCTGATGAATTACTTTCGATTAAAAGAAATGATTTGGTTCCATTACTCGACAATCAAACACGACTGAATTTATATGCTGATCAGTTAATTCAAGCACAATCGGTTCTGTTAAAAGCTATTGATCCAAGTTTAACGCAAAAACTGAGTCAAATTATTGCACAAATCATTCATCAATTATCTACATCCAAAAAAAAACTCAATCAACGTAAATTTAATGCTATACAAAAATGGTTAGGTTTAGATTTAGAGTTTAGCGTTGGACAAGTCAAATATTTACATGAATTAGAAAGTTTAATTGATGAAGCAAAGCATTTGAGTCAAAGATTACAAGTGGAAATTCAAAAGTCGGAAGCAAGATTTCAACAAGCCAATGGCTTAAGAGAGCAAATGGCGAAATATATTCGCGCCGCTCAGGAATTTTTACATGAATATCCTGATTTTATACACCATCGCCATCCTTTAGATAATTTTTCTGATCGGCTGTCTAAAAAAGTCAACACGTTACAAACGCTACAATCCAGTAATGATATTGCGTTAGCACAAATGCAGTTAACACAACAGCTTTCCTTGAGCTTACTTGATCGATTTAATGAAGCCCAAAATGTTCTGATTCCTGCATGGCAGTATCATGTAAAACAGAGCAGTACCCAGAATTCTTTTACAATGACGGAAGAACTTGATAAAAGTCGTGATAAATTAATTCAATCATTAAAGAAATCATTAGAAAATAAATAGGATACATGTATGAGCGATTCGAATTATCAAGCATTAAGCGCACAATCCAATACGCCATTGGAATTACAAAAGTTTGAACAATTGAATTTGAAAGAAATAGGTTTAAATACTGAAGATTTTAATGAGGTTGTAAATGCGCATAAAGACTTGGCCAATATTAATCATGCTTCCGTTGCTGAATACGGTAAAAATATTGCGACCAAAACATCTTCATATACTGATGAATTACTCAACTTAGTCAAAAATAAAGACTTAGATGTCACTGGGCAAAAATTAAATGAAGTCGTTCAAGTTGCTCAGCAATTAAATACATCGAGTATTTTAAATCAATCAAAAAATTCAGGATTTATTGGAAGCATACTCAGTAAGTTTAAAGGTGCTAAACAAAGTTTCGATCAACATTTTAATACCACCAAAGAGCAAATAGATTCATTGGTCAAAGAAATTGAAACATCACAAACAGGTTTAAAAGCACGGGTAGAAACATTAGATCGTATGTTTAATGGTGTTCAAGAGGAATATCGACAGCTGGGTGTTTATATTGCCGCAGGTCGAATTAAGCAAGTAGAAGTGCAGCAAGAAATTGCGACTTTATCTCAGCAAGAGCAAGATCCTAAAATCAATCAGCGTGTTTATGACCTTAACCATTTAGCCAACAATCTAGAAAAGCGGGTGAGTGATTTACAAGTCTTGCAACAATCTGCAATGCAAACCTTACCGATGATTCGTATTATTCAATCCAATAATATGATGTTGGTCGATAAATTTTATGCCATAAAAAATATTACTTTACCTGCATGGAAAAACCAGATCAGCTTAGCGATTTCTTTAAATGAACAACGAAATAGTGTGCAGCTTGCCAACACGATTGATGATGCAACCAATGAGCTATTAAAACGCAATGCAGATTTACTTCATCAAAATTCTGTGGATACTGCCAAAGCCAATCAACGTTCAGTGATTGATATTGAAACGCTTGAACATGTTCAAAATACCCTGATTAAAACTGTAAATGATGTTATTCAAATTCAGAAAGAGGGTATGCAAAAACGTGAAGAGGCTTCGACTCGGATTAAAGCGCTTCAATCGAATTTGCAACAGTTGGTATTAGATACCAGTACGCATCAATCCTAAGCCAAATTTTAAATCTTGGCACAATCTCATCTAAAGGTGTAAAGGTTGACTGAAAAAACGCAATATCCTGTAGATATTCAACAGATCGAACACGGACTAAAAATACTTCAGCATCGAAAACGGAATTTGATGGTTTCTGCTGTGGTTTTATCCTCTGTCGGTATCGCAAGTTTTGTTTCTGTTTTTTTTCAACAGGAATTGGTTTTTAACTTGTTCGGTGTGGCACAACAGGTTCATCAGTTACATTTGCCATATATTCTAGATCAGCAATTAAGAGAATATATCCATCAACCAGACTATCTTATGAATGCATTGTCATGGTTTGGTTGGCTGATCTTAAAATTAATTGTATCTTTTATTGGTGCATTTATTATTGTTGGTATATTAAGAAAAATTCGCTTTTTTAAGGTGCGCTTGCAATCTTTTATCCTTAAATTTGTTGCATGGCTTTTATCCTTGATTGTGCTATGGTCTGGTTTGACTTATGTGCAATATGATCTAAAAGATGATGAAGATAAAGAGTTAAAATCATTTATAAAGTATGATCAAAACATTCAGCAAAGCGACATTTATCAATATCTGCAAAGATCGGATGCGCCTGATACAGTACAAAGTTATTTATTGGCACAAACCGCCTTGATGCATAAACCTATTGATAAGGTTGTGGCTACGGTTTACGCAGAAAAATTAATTAAAGCTGAGCAATTTGATTCCCGCTTTTTAGAATACGGCTTTAAACCGGAGCAATTATGGACAATTCAACATCAGGTATTTAATCGAGCGCTTTCCCCGATTGCGCAAGGTGTTGAAGCGCAAGTGAATCGTGCAAGCTTCTGGTCGAACATTGTTGAAAAGGTTTTATGGGGAATTTCAGCACTCAGTTTATTTTTTAGCTTGATGATTTATTGGGTGGCAAGTCGAATTGCGAAACGTTTACATCGAATTGGCCATCGCATCGGTTAATGTAGCCACAAAGCTTATACTTTGTAAAAATCTTGATAAAAAGCACTTTTGCTGATCACAAAAGTACTTTTTATTGTTCGAAAATTAAATCTCGTTGTACTAAGCGACATCTTTCGCTCGGTTGGTAATCAGGTCTTTCAGTTCTAAGGTGTCAAAGGTTTTATCCCAAATTTCACCATCTACAATATAGTAGGGAGTAGGATGTTTGCCGAAACCTTGTACATACTGGGTAATCTCAGTTTGTTTGTCTGCGATTTCCTTATGTTGAATAGAACGTAGAACTTTCGTGCCATCCAAGCCCATACCTTCAATGATTTGTTTCAGAACTTCTGGGTTGGCAATGTCTTTACCATGGGCGAATATGGCGTGGAATAAAGCCTGCGTTAATGCGAATTGGTCAAAGATATTGTCTAAAGCCAATATCGCCTGATGGGCTAAACGGCTATTGGGCATACGCTTCATATGCTCAATATCCACGGTTAAATCTTGACTATAAGCAGCAAATTTTGCCATATCAAGTTTACGATTGGCTTCTTTGGTTCCATATCTTTCAGTCAGGTATTGATAAACATCTAAGCCTTGTTCTGGAATTTCGGGTAAAACTTGCACAGGTAATAATTCGATTTTTTTCGCCATCGGTTGATTCCAATGTTGTTTGAGTTTTTCAAACGCCACATAACTCATTGGATAGACGATATCGAATACGAACTCTATTTTCATTGTTTTACCTCTTCACTTATTTATACAGGAATTGTGAATAATTACACCTTGTTGTACTTAATTGGAGAAACCACAACATAAATTTAGCTTAAAACTTTGTGGCTTAGCTGCGCATGATTTTTTGTAGAGAGATGGTCGAAGAAAATATTATTTTTGTTGAAAATTAATCTAATTTTAAGTTTCGAGGAAGTCGGTGATGTCTATTGATTTTCTTGCCAATGCCCATATATACCAGCATTAGAGAATTTAAATTTGAAAATAGGGGGATATGCTGATGAGAAGGTGGCTGATTTTTGTTAAACTAAAAAACCGATTGATTTAATAAAAACAAACTGTTTTATCTATTTTTTAAATAGACGTAATATACATTCAACGAAAGAAATTTACTCCCTTGGAGATTGTTAGCATGTTAGATACAAATACTTCTGCTCAATTAAAAACCTTGTTAGAGCGCCTTGAAAGCCCAATTGAAATTGTTGCTTCTTTAAATGGTTCTGATAAGTCAGACAAAATTAAAGAATTGGTGACCGAAATTGCTGCACTGTCAGATCAAGTTACTGCCCGTTACGATGGTCAGAATGATCGTAAACCGAGCTTTGGTATTGCAAAAGTAGGTGAACAACCTCGTGTATTCTTTGCTGGTTTACCGATGGGGCATGAGTTTACCTCATTAATTTTAGCTTTATTACAAGTATCAGGTTATGCGCCAAAAGTTTCTGATGAAATCTTGTCTCAAGTCAAAGGTTTAAATTTGACTGCGAATTTTGATGTATTCGTTTCTTTAAGTTGCCATAACTGTCCAGATGTTGTTCAAGCACTTAACTTGATTGCAATTAATAATCCTGGTACTACGGCAACCATGATTGATGGTGCATTCTTCCAAGATGAAGTTGAAGAGCGAAAAATCTTGGCTGTACCTATGGTTTTCCAAAATGGTGAACATATTGGTCAAGGTCGTATGACTTTGGAAGAAATCGTTGCGAAATTGGACAGTGGTGCTGCGGCTAAAGATGCTGAAAAGCTGAATGCTAAAGAAGCGTTTGATGTATTGGTGATTGGTGGTGGACCTGCTGGTGCAACATCTGCGGTATATGCTGCACGTAAAGGGATTCGGACAGGTATTGTTTCTGAGCGTTTCGGTGGTCAGGTCATGGACACTATGGATATTGAAAACTTTATCTCAGTACAAAAAACACAAGGCCCTAAGTTTGGTTCAGATATGGAAGCACATGTTCGTGAGTACGGTGTGGACATTATGAATTTACAAAAAGTGAAAAACATTGTTGGTGCTGATCAAACAACTAATGGTTTAGTTGAAGTTGAATTGGAAAATGGTGCAAAACTTGAATCAAAAACGGTCATCTTATCTACAGGTGCACGTTGGAGAGAGATGAATGTACCTGGTGAGAAAGAGTACAAAACACGTGGTGTTGCGTATTGCCCACACTGTGATGGTCCATTATTTAAAGGCAAGAAGGTTGCCGTGATTGGTGGGGGTAACTCAGGTGTAGAGGCCGCAATTGATCTTGCTGGTATTGTTGAACATGTCACATTGATCGAGTTTGATACTCAACTTCGGGCTGACCAAGTGCTTCAAGATAAATTGAATAGTTTGCCAAATACCACTGTGATTTTGAATGCACTATCTACAGAAGTGATTGGTGATGGTTCGATTGTGACAGGGTTGAAGTATAAAGACCGTGCAACAGACGAATTGCATACCATTGAACTTGCGGGAATCTTTGTACAAATTGGTTTATTGCCAAACACAGATTTCTTAAAAGCAACTGCTGTAGAGCTTTCAAACCGGAATGAAATTGTGGTAAATGATCGTAATGAAACCAATGTAAAAGGCGTATTTGCTGCGGGTGACTGTACAACAGTACCTTATAAACAAATCATAATTGCAGCTGGTGAGGGTGCAAAAGCGTCTTTATCTGCATTCGATTACATCATTCGTTCAGGTCAATAATCTTTCAATGATTACACGTTGAAAAGCAAGCCAAAGTGCCGTAATGACAACTTTGGCTTGCCTTAACATTTATCCCATATTTTACCCTTAATAGGAATTGAGTTGCTAACAGCTCAATTCCTTTTTTGTGTTGAAGGTTGAATACTATTGAATAGAGCTTACGAAAATAAGCTTTGTTAATGTTGTAAATCTTGAACAAGCGCAATGGTTTTTCGTTCTGCGGCTTGGATCGATTGCGCTAACAACTCGCCACCAAATTCCTGATATTCAATTGCGATTTCATGAAATTTTTCGATACCTATAAAATTGAATGCTGTTTTTATTGCGGGTTCAGCATGATTGGGAAATGGCGCATCAGCTGAATCAAAGTCATGCCCACCACGGGCAGAAAGGATAATCATAGTTTTTTGATGATCCAAAAGCCCTGAGTACGGTTGCTCTTTGCTAAGATCAAATGAGTAGGTTTTATTCATTCTCACGATGTGATCAATATAGGCTTTTAGATGAGCAGGTGTCCCAAAGTTATACATCGGTACGCCAAGCACAATAATATCTGCCCAATATAATTCTTCGATAAACTCATTACTCAGTTGTAGGCGTTGTTGTGCCTTTTCTTCAGATTCTGCATAGCCAAATTCAGAAATGATCCACTCTTCATCAATATAAGGGGGTGGATTTCGACCTAAATCACGATGTTTAACTTGTACAGATGAATCAATTTCATTCCATTGATCAATAAATAATTCGGTTAAGCGTCGGCTTAAAGAACCATGGGGGTGCGTACCTGAGATACCTGTTCTTAAACTAGTATCTATTTTTAGTATATTTGCCATGATTGTTACTCAATTTGTTGTTTGTTCAAATTGATTTTTATAGAATATGAAAAAAACAACAAACGATAAAAATACATGTTATAACTGAATCCAATTCATTTATATTTTGCGCGGTGATCTTCTGTGATTTTGCATAATTCCTTGGAGCAATTGTTGGCTTTTCAGCATGTCGCTGAACAACTCAGCTTTAAAAAAGCAGCAGACCAATTGTTTTTAACACCTACCGCCTTAAGTCATCGTATTAAGAAGCTGGAACAGCAATTGAATATTCAATTATTCGAACGACGTACACGCTCGATCAGCCTAACGCCAGAAGGAGAGTATTTACTTAAGCATGTACAGTCAGGTTTTGGGCAGATTCAAACGGCTTTGTTTCAACTTGAGCAAAATAAACAAAGATTATTGACCATTACCACAACACCATCCTTTGCAAGTGAGTGGATTATTCCTTATTTGCCAGAGTTACAAAGTCGCTTTCCCAATATTATGTTTCGGGTACATGCAAGTTATGACCTCGTTAATATGACTTCAGGTCTCTATGATTTGGCGATTCGGTATGGTTCAGGGGGCTATCAAGATGTTGATGCGGAATTATTAGCAGTTGATGAATATGTTGCAGTCGGGCATCCTTCTTTGGATATTGCAACTATGAACTGGACGACTGTGCCATTGATTCACTTTACCTGGGGAGACGAATACTGTCCAAATCGAGTCAATTGGCAGAAATGGTTTGAAAAACAAGGCTTACATATTCAAGCAGGGCAAGCGCAGGTATTTTATACACAAGAAAGTCATGCAATTCAGGCTGTATTGTCTGGGCAGGGTATTGCATTATTAAGCCGCATTTCAATTGCCAATGATTTACAACAAGGGCGGCTGAAAATTGTATCTCCATGTGTTGAAACTGCATGGAATTACTATTTTTTAACTTTGCCAGATGCTGATTTTATTGTAAATGAAGTCAAACAGTGGTGTAAGGAGAAGTTTTCGCAAAATTTTGCCCATGAATGAAGATCTATGAGTTTTTTCGTAGCTTAGCTTTTTGCTTATATTACCTATCTTGAAATTAAAATTTAAATCAAACATGATTTTTTTCAATAAGAAAAAAGCCAAAGTGTTCCCCAAATACACCTTGGCTTTTCCCTAATATTGTTGTTTTCCCCTTTTTATGAGCTGTGTTGCCATACAGCTCAGCTCCATTTTCTTTATTGTTATTGTTATTTGGACCAATGCGTTAACTAAGCAAAATACGTTCCAAGATTAGAATTGGTGTCGGATTTTGTCTTAGCCAAACAAACTTAGATAATGAAAGCGATTTAATAATTGCGCTTTGCTTTCTATATGTTGTGGATTTTGAACAATACATTCAATTGGACAGACATCCACACAGGTTTGATGTTCATAGAACCCGACACATTCAGTACAACGCTGTGTATCAATTTCATAGAACTTTTCTCCCTCAAAAATTGCCTGATTGGGGCATTCTGGTACACACATATCACAATTGATGCACTGGTCTGTAATCATTAAAGCCATTTCGATATCCTAAACTGCTTGGTAAGCCAATGATGATGCTGAAATATCAGTAGTCGAATTTGTTAAGTTTCTAATTAATAAGGCATATTTCATGTCAATATCGGCCGGAATTGGAATTTCTACAATATATCCTGAGCCTTTTGCCTCTATGATCGGTTGTCTGTTTTTATCTAAAATTTCATAAAGAATAAATGTGATGTTGCCAGATGTGGTCATGAGTTCCATAGAGTCACCCACAACAAAACGATTCTTTACCTCAATTTTGATGTAATCATCATTGCGTTCAAGTACTTCACCAACAAATTGTTGATGGTCAAACTGAGAAGAGCCAGTTGCATAGTTTTGATATTCGGTATGGACATGGCGACGTAAGAAACCTTCGGTATAACCTCGATTGGCTAAACCTTCGAGTTGTGACATTAACGCCCGATCAAAAGGTTTTCCCTGTAGAGCATCATCAATCGCTTTGCGATAAATTTGTGCTGTTCTAGCGCAATAAAAGTAAGATTTGGTGCGTCCTTCGATTTTTAAGGAATGAATGCCCATCTTGGTTAAACGATCTACGTGCTGAACTGCACGTAAGTCTTTAGAGTTCATAAAGTAAGTGCCATGTTCGTCTTCTTCAGCAGCAAACATGTCTTCTTTATGACGTTGTAATAAAACCGGTTCGCCAAATTGATGTTGTTGTATGGCGTGTTGCTCGTCGGCATCTTTATTGTTGCAACAGTCTGATGCTGTCTCCAGTTGTTGGACTGGAATGACATCCCCAAATGCATCTTCTGTTGCTTCGTGAATATTGTATTCCCAGCGACATGCATTGGTGCAAGCGCCTTGATTTGCATCACGTTTATTCATATAGCCTGAAAGTAAGCAACGACCGGAATAAGCCATACAGAGTGCACCGTGTACGAAAACTTCGATTTCCATATCGGGTACATTCTGTTTAATTTCTTCAATTTCCTCGATAGATAACTCACGTGACAAAATGACACGAGTGAGTCCCATATTTTTCCAAAATTTTACGGTTGCCCAATTGACCGCATTTGCCTGTACAGACAGATGGATGGATATTTGTGGGAAGTTTTCTCGAACCAGCATGATCAAGCCAGGATCTGACATGATCAGTGCATCAGGTTGCATGGCGACCACAGGTTCAAGATCGCGAATAAAATTTTTTAATTTAGCATTATGCGGTTGAATATTCACCACTACATAAAATTTTTTGCCTAAGGCATGCGCTTCAGCAATACCCATTTTTAAATGATCATGATCAAACTCATTATTACGAACTCGTAAGCTATAGCGAGGTTGACCTGCATACACCGCATCGGCACCGTAAGCAAATGCATAACGCATATTCTTCAATGATCCTGCTGGTGATAAGAGTTCAGTAATATGTGAGATGCTCATATAAATTTAAAAGGCATACTAAAAATATGGTTTTATTGTAAGGGTTTAAAAATAAGATTCAACCTAGTAAAACACTCAGGATTAATTAGGTTAATTTGTATTAAAATATCTAGTATTCAATATCTTATGTTTAATTAATAGAGTTTTTTAAAAACACCAATAAATTATTTAAACCTTTTTAATTACTGATCGATAATAATTTCGCCATCTTCTTTACTAAAAGAAGTACGCTGTGGTGTAGATAAGAGATCTAAAACCAATTCAGAGGGTCGACATAAACGAACACCCAATTCAGTCACCACAAAAGGGCGGTTGATTAAAATCGGGTATTGCAACATAAAATTAATCAGTTGATCGTCAGTCCACTCTGCTTGATCTAGTTTTAAAGCTTTATAAACATCAACATTTTTACGTAGTGCATCTCGTACCGACAAAGCAGATTGCTGAATTAAATCGATGAGCTGAGTTTTGTTAGGTGGATACTGTAAATATTCGATCACTTCAGGTTCGATACCTGCATTTCGAATGAGTGCAAGGGTATTGCGTGAAGTCCCACAGGCAGGATTATGATAAATCTTAATTTGAGATGACATCGATCGACTCTCTGTTAAAAAGCAATATTGCATTTATATATGGATATGCGTATATTCGCAATAGTGAATATACTAAACCATAAAATTGAGTAATTGTGATGGATCAACCCGATTTCTTTAAGTGTTTATCAGATCCAACTCGTTTGGATATTTTAAAAATTGTCTTGGCACAGAGGAACGTTTGTGTTTGTGAAATCACCGAAGCCTTAAATTTAAGCCAGCCAAAAATTTCTAGACACTTGGCCTTGTTGAGGAATTTGTCCATTTTACTTGATCAACGTAAAGGCCAATGGGTGTATTACCGTTTAAATCCTGAATTACCAGAATGGGCCAATGCAGTATTAAACATAATTGCTGCGCAAACTGCGAATTCAGTTGTGGGTCGTTCAGACTTGATCCAAATCAACAGTTGTTGTGAGTAAGCTGTTATGAACTCAAATCAGCCAACTTCGCGGCTTTCTTTCTTAGATCGGAATTTAACTTTGTGGATCTTTATTGCGATGGGATTGGGGATCTGCATCAGCGTATATTTCCCGCAGGCTTCGGTGGCTTTAAATCGTTTAAGCCTAGATTCAGTCAATATACCCATTGCGATAGGTTTAATTTTGATGATGTATCCGCCACTTGCCAAAGTGGATTATGCGACCTTAGCGCAAGTCTTCAAAGATAAACGAACGCTGACTTTATCTTTGCTACAAAACTGGTTAATCGCGCCGTGCCTGATGTTTGCCTTAGCGATTGTGTTTTTACATGCTTATCCTGAATATATGACGGGTTTAATTCTTATTGGTTTAGCACGTTGTATTGCGATGGTATTGGTATGGAATAATTTAGCATGTGGTGATAACCAATATGTCGCAGCTTTGGTTGCTTTTAATAGTATTTTCCAAATTGTCTTTTTTAGTACTTATGCTTGGTTGTTTTTAACAGTTCTACCACCGTATTTTGGTGTAGCAGGAAAAGTTATTGATGTTAGCTTCTGGACGATTACACATGCGGTTTTAATCTATCTAGGTATCCCATTTTTATTGGGCTTTCTAAGCCGGATCATTCTAGTTAAACGTAAAGGATTAGATTGGTATCAACATACGTTTATCGCTAAAGTCAGTCCGCTGAGTTTATTGGCATTGTTATTTACCATTGTGGCGATGTTTAGTTTAAAAGGGGCGGATGTAGTTAGCTTACCATTCGATGTACTGCGAATTGCCATCCCATTAACCCTGTATTTTGTGGTGATGTTTTTCCTGAGCTTTTTTATGAGCAAATGGATGGGCAATGATTATCCTAAAACCACAGCGATTTCTTTTACTGCAGCAGGAAATAACTTTGAATTGGCGCTTGCTGTCGCGATTGCAACATTTGGATTGGCTTCACCTGTCGCATTTACCACGATTATTGGTCCTTTGGTTGAAGTTCCCATATTGATTGCCTTGGTCAGTGTATCGCTATGGCTGCGTAAAACTGTTTTTAGATAAATGTATTGGCACAATCAGTAACAGAAATAGTCGAAAGACTTATTTAACACAATGTAAAGTCAAACTGTCAAAAAATTAGGTACAAGAATATTATTTTTATTAATAAATATTTTTAGTTAAATCAATTGTATGGGGGGTTTTAGGTTTTAAAGCTTGCAATGCCGCACCATTTATTCAAAATTTAAATAACTTTGCGAAGACAATGTCTCCCTTTTCTTAGGGGATGACAAACCTTGCGCTGCAAACAAAACCTTGCTTTGTGTTTGCTCATGCTGAGCGAGAGGGACATCCTATATCCCCCCACTCAATGTCGATATCCATGTCGTCATGTGATAGCTGCACCTTGTATGATTTAAAAGGAAAAATGAGTTAATAACTAATGGTTTTTAAAAGTTCATTTAAAAATATACGCTTTATTGATGATCCATGATTTGATTTAAATCACTTATATGAATAATTGGTTGATTTAACTATAAATTATTCCGATGCTTCAAGTTTTTTGACAATCTGACAATGATCAATGGTGGTGTTCGAAGAGCAGGATTGACGTAATTCATGCAGTTGCGATTTAAAATGCTGTAATTCATATATTCGAGTTTCTACATGTCGAATATGTTCTTCAATCAATTGGTCAATGATTTTACAACCTTGTTCAGGATGTTGTAGATGCTCTAAAAGTTGAGTAATTTCATGTAAGGTCATATCTAATGCGCGGCAACGTTTAATAAAAATAAGCCGCTTTAATGTTTCATCATCATAATATTTATAATTATTATCTGCACGGTAACTGGATCTGATCAAATTTTTTTTCTCATAAAAACGCACAGTATCCGTCGACAGCTGAGTTTTTTTAGCGAGGTCACTAATTAAGTATTGCTGCATGGCTTATTTTCCTGAATCAACTTGACCTTGGACTAACTCCATAGTTTTAAATAGCAGTATAGCTGATTTTTTCATCATTTTTGACGCATGTGCTGATTTTCTTTAAAACGCCAACTTGACTGAAAAATAAGCAGATAAGTCCATTTATATTGAATCAAGGAGAAGTGTCATGGCGTGTACGTGTAGTCATGAACCTGCACCACAGAAACCGAATAGCAAGTTTAGAACGGCTTTGTGGATTGCACTGTTTATTAACCTTGCCATGTTTTTTGTTGAATTGATTGGTGGGGCGTATGCACATTCTTCTGCACTTTGGGCGGATTCTCTGGATTTTTTTGGTGACTCGGTCAATTATGCCGTCTCTTTAGCGGTGTTAGGCGCAAGTCTGTACTGGCGCGCGACCGTTGCCTTATTCAAAGGGGCAATCATGGCAATTTTTGGTTTTGTCGTGATTGGCAAAACGATTTATGCCTATACGAAAGGGATCCCTCCAGAAGCGATTACCATGGGAGCGATTGGTGTATTGGCTTTAATCGCCAATGTGATTTCAGCCCTTGTGCTTTACGCTTTTAGAGATGGGGATTCCAATATGCAGTCTGTTTGGCTGTGTAGTCGTAATGATGCGATTGGAAATGTCGCAGTAATCTTTGCAGCAATTGGGGTGTTTGGTACAGGAAGCATGTTGCCAGATATTATTGTGGCTGTGATTATGGCGACTTTAGGCTTAACAGGCGGTTATCAGGTGATGAAGAAAGCATTACAAGAACGTAAACAAAATATGCCGACTCAACAAGTACTACAATGACGCTCATCTAAACCACAATAAGGTATTTTTGATCTCAGCAATGGGATCAAAAAATCATCATGAAGCAAGTACTTAAATTTCAACTATACGTGTTGCCATTTTGCTCCAAAAATTATTCCAGAGTTCTAAATACTCAGACTGGACTTGGTCCAAATACTGTTGGTTGTTTTGATCATAGCATTGTATCAGTAGGGTCCAAATGTCATCTTGGTGGTTGTCATCATTGGCAAGGGTCGCGTCATTCTGATCAGCCAGCCCATGACAAGCATAATAACCTTCAATAAATTTACTGTTGTAAATGGACATGTTGTTGCGGAGTGCTTCACTAAACTTTATGACTTGCAATTCTGTACAAGCCAAAATGAGCAATAATTCTGTATAAGAATTGATATGTTGGTGAATAAATTGAGCCAATGCGAAAGCTTCTATTTCAGTCTGTTGCTGATCTAATGGATCTAATTCCAACTGCTGCATCAATTTTAAAAAATAAACCAGATGTGATTTGGATGCAGCGCTTTTTTCGAGTTGGTGTGTATTGAAACCCAGTTCATCAATTAAGTTTAGCGACAGTAAGTAGCGTGCATATATTTTAGCTGCAATCCTATTTTCTGGATGAATATTATGATTTTTTTCGAGGCTAACGGCTTGATAAATTACCATGCTAAGTGCATCTGTAAAATTTTTAACAATCGCCGTAAAATAATTAATATGAATAAATTTAAGCTGTTCAAGCGTCAGCTGGCTTTGATTCAACTGGACTAATATGGGATGCTTAAATAAAACATGACAGTGTGTTTGCCGTTTTAAGTTTGCGATAGCTTGAGTATTTTGCTGCCATAATTCAGGTTGCAAGGAATTTTGAATGAAATGCAGCAACTCGAAACGAGTATGTTCAGATTGCGTGAAAGATAATATGCTCATATGCTGCATTAAAATTTTAATTTTGCCGTTTTTATAATAGTAAAAAACAATTTGTTTTGCTAGTATTTATACAGGTTTAATATTTTATATTTCATATACTTGCCTTTGTAGTCTTGATGTTTTTTTATAAAAACTCAGTATTCATATGAATTTAAGATATAATTCTTAGCATACACTTGAAGTAATTCGTATTTATGTGCTGTTCTTATAAGCTAATGCTTTAATTTTAATCTTAAATTTTTGTACATCAGGTAAAAACAAATGTCAAAAAAAGAGGACATCATTAATACAGCGTTGAATCTCTTTAATACATATAGTTATAATTCTATCGGTATAGACCGAATTATTAGTGAGTCTGGCGTTGCAAAAATGACTTTTTATAAATATTTTCCATCTAAAGCCAAATTGATTGAAGAATGTTTGGTCACGAGAAATCTCAATTTGCAAGAATCATTAGATGCTGCAATCGCTAAATGTGATCTACAAGATTATTTATCTCATATTAAAGCCATTTTCACATGGTACAACGCATGGTTTCATAGCGAAGATTTTAATGGTTGTATGTTCCAAAAAGCCGTAGAAGAAATTTCAAAAGTTTATCCGTCATCACTCCAACCTGCAACTGACTATAAAGAGTGGTTAAAAGGGCATTTGAGTAATGCGTTGCGTCATTTAGGTGTTAAACAAGATATTCAACTTGCTTCTTTCTTGTCGAGTCTTCTTGACGGAATGACGATTCAGGCGCAAATAGATCCTCAGCAAGTGTGTTTGGATGATTATTGGAGACGGGTAGAAACCCTGATTCAGATGGAATTGGCTTTAGCTCAACCGAGTTCAGTTTAACCTTTAAGTTTGTTGAAATCTTAGGTTGCAAGCGTAAGCAATATTGATTTGCGCTTGCTGATCTGTTTAATTTACTACTTAAACTTGAAAATAAAAAAGCGCGACCACTTGAAGTGAATCGCGCTTTGCTGATAAGTTTTTTATATACCTAACGATTTATTGTCATAACAATAAATCGTTAGGTAAAGAGATGCTTGAAGCATCTTCTTATATTTATTCTTATACCCTCTGAATGCACTGGTCATTCGTTTTTTTCAGCAAATTATACAGACTTGTCTGTTTAGTTGGATTATAAAGATTTTGTTGCTTTTTACAACAGAATCTTTGTGAATTTGTTTGTTTTTTTATCAAACAGCTTAAAAGTTAAAAAAAATATCTAATTTTTGGTACTTTGCGTTTAATTTTATCGTGGCTCGCCTTGTCTAAAAGTCTATTTTTGACTTTATTGATGAGACTAGCAGACTTCTATTTATCTTTAAATGGCAGTGAGTTGTTATACACGAAGCGTGTGGTCAAGAATTTGAAAATTGAAATGAATAATTGTAAATAAATATTAGAGATAAAAATAAAAGACCTTGAAAAATGCCTATACTGTTGGGAATATCAATATTTAAGCATTAGTGATTCATTCTTCGGGGTAAAATTCTAGGATCATTGCTATTGAGGATTTGTTCAATTTTGCCATTAGGGCGCTGAAGAATCGTTTGATCATGCGTATAGACTTTGCCATTGCGAGCAACCGCATTTTGATCATTGGGCGGGGTAAATAACCAAGTTTCATTTTGTGTTAAAGGATGAACCAATAAATTGAATTCAGTATTTGCTGGATATTGAATATCGCCTAAGGTTAATTTTTCTGTCAGTGTGCCATTTTCAATTCCGATGAGTTGTTTATTTTGATCCAAATAGACATTTGCCCATTGTAGGGAAACAGCTTTGTATTGGGTGAGAGGATTGTGAATCCGCCAGTAATCTGTAGAAACAAAGTTGTCTGGATATTTTTGATATTTAGAACGTTCAATATCTGCCTGTGCCACAAGTATAATATTTTCTAGCTGCGTATCTTGAGCAAGATTACAGTGCTCTAAACCAATGATGTTGCCAGCATCATCTAAATAGACTTGAATATAGCTCATCAGCTGACAATTCCAACCTTCGATCGTATCCTTACCTGTACCCATTAATGTGGTTGAACGATCATCAAAAAGTTCCAAATCAATACCACGAGGAATTTTCATGCTGTTAATTTGCAGCTTTCCAAATAATACGGGTTGGGGAAATTTGGCTTGTCTCAATGAGGTCAATTGATCGGGTGCAAATAATTCAAGTTCAGTCCCTTGTGGCATTTGAATGCCTAAAATTTTCTCAGGCGAACTTAATGTTTTATGTATGGAATGATGCTCTTTTTCAATCTCATTTTTTGTAAATAGAACAAGGAAATAAAGTATCAAGCTCAAAAAAACGCAGAGTACACTACAGACAAATAGAGACTGAATAAAAATATTGCCATGCCTAAGTGTATTTCTGAATTTTGAGCTAAATATTAATCCAATCGCAAATAGGCTAAAAATAATGGTCCCAAAGCCAGCGACAAAGAAAATCCAAAGATAGTTAAAAGAAAGTGGAATCATGCTATTGAGAATCGTATTTTTATATTTACTAAGATTCAGGATATTGTATGCAATATCCTGAATTATTTTCAATCAATCAAAAATCTTATGAAGCGCTTGGAACGGTAACGTCACTACATCAAAAGCGACAGCAAAAGGGAATAACACCAGTTTATCTGCAGTTTTACTGCCAGCCTTTGAGTAATCTTTTACCTCTTGGGTGCTATAGATACTGACTTGATAGGGTTTACTCAGTGCTTTTAGTGATGAAATATTAGAAGCAGAAGGGTAAACCAGACCAGATAAGGTAATGTTAAAACAGAAACGTTGCGCTTTTAGACGTTGATCACTTGAGGTGGTGCATTCTTCTGCACCATTTTCAATAAAGAATGCACGATCTTGTTTAGTGACATCTTCAGAAAGTTTGACATATTTGAGTGGTAGGGTTCCTGAAAAATGCCCATCATTTTTTTCTGAATTGAAGGTCAGCGCTTTATCAATTTGAATAAATTTTGGATCAAGTCCTGTGATCACTTTGACAAATCGAGCACCACCCCTGGTGATGACATAACTATTTTTTTGCCCTGCAATGACAATGCTGTCAGAAGGTAGGGCCGAAATTGCTTGTGATGGTTTGCCAAATGCTAAAACCGTATCATTGACCAATACGGTTTGAACATTACGGGTACGAACACCATTGTCTTTCTTTAAAAGGGTTGAAGTTGCACAGCCGGTCATGGCAAATGCGGAAATAATACAAATGGACAATGTAGATTTATAATTTAATTTATTCATATTTTGCTCATTTAATCTTAAGGTATTGTTTATACCATTAAAAAAATAGGGTGTTAAGTTTTTAACTTACCAAAAAATAGACAATAATTTATTTTTTCAATGAATTAATCCACTTTCCCCACAATTGATTGGCAAAATGTATCTAAAGTTTTTGATTGTCTTGTAAATTGCCAATGAATTTAAAGCAATTGTACTATTTATTATTCTTTCTTTAGAATAATCGAATAAATCAGATAATTTTGATTGTAATTTCATTCCAAGATTCTTAGAATTGCCTGCTTGTTTGCGTGATCATTGGAACTGAACTTTGAGTAATTTTCTAACCGAACACCTGATCCATCGTGATGATGATTTTATGGTGATCCATAAGCCAGCAGGTATACTCACAGTTCCAGGAAAAACAGTAGATTTACAAGATTGTGTTATCAACAGATTATTAAAAATCGAGCCTAAGACTTTACTCATTCATCGTTTAGATCGTGATACCTCTGGCATTTTGGTATTTGGCTTGAGTAAATGGGGACAAAAAAGTATTTCTAGACAGTTTCAAGAACGTCAAACCTCTAAAACCTACCAAGCTGTTGTTGCTGGAACTTTACAGGGTGAAGGTACAGTAGATGTGCCTGTGATTTATGATCCAGAACACCCTCCATTACATATTGCAGCTCCAGAGCATAACAAGCCTGCATTAACGCATTGGAAAGCAATTCAACATTTTCAAATTCTAGGACAGGCGGTGACTCGTGTTGAGTTAACACCAGTTACTGGGCGGTCACATCAGTTACGTGTGCATATGCAATATTTAGGTCATCCAATTATTGGTGATACTTTATATGCCACTGTAGAGCAACAGCAACTTATGCCAAGACTTTGTTTACATGCACAACAATTGAGTTTTCATCATCCTAAAACAGAGGAGCTTGTACAATTTGATTGTCCAGTTCCGTTTTAGTTTAGATTTTTAAGTTGAAATTAAGTGGCTCAAAATTTAATGAGCTTTATGTCAAAAAGTATTGCGTAATGGGTATAAACTTTGTTCAAATATTCTCCTGATTTGAGCAACCATGTTTTAGCCCTAACATGAGATAAAGGTGGAAAAATTGCAACAATTTGCTATAGGTCAACGTTGGTTATCGGACACAGAAACTGAGTTAGGTTTAGGTGTACTGATTGATGTCGATGAACGTTCAATCAGTATTCTTTTTCCAAAAAGTGACGAAACTCGTGTCTATGCACGTAATAATGCACCATTATCTCGTATTGTTTTTAATATCAATGATGAAGTTCAAGACCAAGAAGGCATCAAGTGGATTGTTGAGTCTTTAGATGATCGCAGTGGAGTAATTCGTTACAATGTTATTCGTACATTGGACAGTGGCGAACAAGAGAAAAAAGCGCTAAACGAAACGCGTATTGGCGCACAAATCCAATTATCAAAGCCTTTAGAGCGTTTATTGGCAAGTCAAATTGACTATAAAGAATGGTATGACTTACGTATTGAAGCGATGCAAATGCAAGCCAATATGCAAACGTCACCATTACGTGGTTTGGTCGGTGCGCGTGTAGGATTGATTCCACACCAGTTGTATATTGCACATGAAGTGGGTAAACGATTTGCACCTCGTGTATTACTTGCTGATGAAGTTGGCTTAGGTAAAACAATCGAAGCGGGACTCATCATCCATCAACAACTTAAAACGGGTCGTTCTGAGCGAATTCTGATTCTTGTACCAGATTCATTACAATATCAATGGATGATTGAAATGCGTCGCCGTTTCAATTTGAATTTCTCATTGTTTGATCTTACTCGTACAGCTTCAATCAAAGAGCATGATCCTGAACTCAATCCATTCCTGACTGAACAATGTATCATTGCTTCAGTAGATTTGATGATTGACCATGATGATTTGCGTGAGCAAGCCATTGAAGCTGGTTTTGATCTGCTGGTGGTCGATGAAGCGCATCATTTGATGTGGAGTGAAGAGGAAGGCGGTAATGACCGTTATGACCTTGTTGAAGAGCTTGCTGAAAAAACTGAAGGTGTGCTACTTTTAACTGCAACACCTGAACAGTTAGGTGTAGAAAGCCATTTTGCCCGTTTACGTTTACTTGATCCACAACGTTTTAGTTCGCTTGATCGTTTCCTTGATGAAGAAGAGCAATATCATCACACTGCTAAAATTGCTGAAGTGTTGATGTCAGATTTGCCACTTGAAGCGGAACATTTGGCAGCAGTTGAAAAATTATTAGGTCATCCGATTGAAGATCAGCCTGAACATCGTTTCCGTGCAATTCATGAGCTTTTAGACCGTCATGGTACAGGTCGTATCTTGTTCCGCAATACCCGTGAAGCAATTCAAGGTTTCCCTGGACGTGATTGCCAACCAGCACCATTACCAGCACCAGAAAATTGGTCTAAGGATGGAAAATTACGTGAGCAAATGTGGCCAGAAGAACTGCAACTTGATGGCGCATGGATGGAAACAGACCCGCGTGTGATGTGGTTGATGGAACGATTACGTTCTGATTTAAAACATAAAAAAGTATTGCTGATTGCACGTAGTGGTCCAGTAGTTGAAGCACTTGAAAATGCTTTACGTATTCACGCTGGTATCCGTACCGCAATGTTTCATGAAGGCATGAGCTTGTTAGAACGTGACCAAGCAGCGGCTTATTTTGCAGAAGATTCTTATGGCGCACAGATTTTACTGTGTTCTGAAATTGGTTCAGAAGGGCGTAACTTCCAGTTTGCTTCTGACCTTGTGTTGTTTGATTTGCCTGCAAATCCAGATGTACTTGAACAACGTATTGGTCGTTTAGACCGTATTGGTCAGGAAAATCGTATTCAAATTCATGTGCCTTACCTTGTAGGTACAGCGCAAGAGCGTATGTTCCGTTGGTATAATGAAGCGCTGAATATTTTCAGTAATATTTCGCCTACAGCACAAACCTTACAAGAAAACTTTATCGTCGATTTAAAAGATTGCTTATTGGACGATAAAGGGCAAGTTTTTGAAGAGCTTCTTGAAGCGGTCAATGTACAGCGTCAAGCACTCGAAGTTGAATTACAAGATGGTCGTGATCGTTTATTGGAATACAATTCATGTCGTCCGATTGTGGCACAAGAAATTGTTACAGCGCTTGAAGACTATGATGACAATACCTTATTGCCAATGTTTATGAAGCGATTTATGGCATCAACCAACATTGACTTTGATGAGCAAAGTAATGGTACGGTGATTATTAAACCAACAGATCAAATGCAAGTGCAAGGCTTGGATATTGACGAAGAGGGTATGACTGCAACCTTCTATCGTGATCAGGCACAGATCCGTGAAGACGCGCAATATTTAACACTTGAACATCCGTTTACTGAAAGTGTGATGGAAATTATCCGTACCCAATCTTTTGGTAGTACCAATGTTGCGATTCTAAAAACCAATGCACTTAAACAAGGCACGATTTTGTTGGAAGTTTGGTTTAAAGTGGATGTGGTTGCGCCTAAAGCATTAAATTTACCTTCTAGCTTACCAACACAATTGGTTCGAGTGTTATTGACTGAAACGGGCCAAGATATTACTGCCAAGCTTAATCCAGAAATTATTAAGCCGTATTTACATCATTTAGATAGCAATAGCTGTCGTCAAGTGGTGAAAGCACGTCGTGAAGTGATTGAAGAACGCTATGCACAAGCTTTAGATATTGCTAAAGGTGTTTTACCGCAGTTAAAAGAGCAAGCTAAAGAAATTTACGGTAGCAAATGGCAATATGAAATTGATCGTTTAAGCTACTTAAAGCAATTTAATCCAAGTATTCGTGCAGATGAAATTGAACGTTTACAGAAATTCCAGAAAGAAGGTTTAAGTCTATTGGAAGGTATTTCTGTGACGCCAGAAGCGATTCAGGTATTGGTTGTGGTTAAACCTTAATTTAGTGTAATTTTATCTAGATTCTAAAAGCTCCTTTGGGAGCTTTTTTGATGTATATGTTATGCATATTTAAATAATCAATTATTGGGTTATTTTTATTTTTTGATTTTAAATGTAAAAGTTATAACCATTTATAAAAACTAATTCCTATTATTGCACCATTTATATGGTCATTTCTTGTATGAAGGGCTATAGACCATGCATCAATGTCACCACGCGATAGAAACGCCATGTATCATTGGATGAGATCTACTTTACAACAATAATCAATGAAGGATTTACAGGGAGTTTGTTGTATACATCGCAACCGTTTTTATGCTATTAAAATAGTGTACTTTGATCTCGATTTGTTCCTTAGAGATAAAGTTTACTCACCCATGTAATTTGATCATTTAGTATTGTGTATCCAAATAGACAAGTTCGAAAGCAACCGTCTATAGCCAAGATAAAAACTTAAAATAATGGAAGAAATGATATGGAAAACAAGGATTTTGTTGAGTTTCATGATACCCATGTGCACTATCTACTTCATTGGGAAAAGCAATTACCGCAAAAAGATGTGTTTGTACAACCATTGGCCAATGGCAATGTGGTGCATTACACATGGTCGGAAGTTGCACAACAAGTTCGCAGTATGGCGAGTTATTTACAGTCTTTAAACTTGCCTGAAAAGAGTGCGATCGCAATTTATGGTAAAAATAGTGCGCATTGGCTTATGGCAGATTTAGCGATCTGGATGTCAGGTCATATCTCAGTCCCACTCTATCCAACACTCAATGCGGAAGGTTCAGCTTATGTACTCAACCACAGTGAAGCAAAACTCTTATTTATTGGAAAATTGGACGGTAAAGCGGATAGCTGGAATGAGGTAAAAACAATCATTCCACAAGATTTAGCTTGTGTGCGTTTGGCATTATCACCTGAATTCGACGCACCGCAATGGAATGATATTGTGCAATCTGTTGCGCCACTAGAAAACCCAGTATTACCCAATAAAAATGATTTAGCGACCATCGTTTATACGTCTGGCAGTACTGGTGTACCTAAAGGGGTTATGCAAAGTTTTGCGACGCTTTTATCTGGCGCTCGTGAACTCAGATTGACTTATCAAGTGACAACATCTGATCGGGCCTTATCTTATTTACCACTTGCACATGTTGCTGAGCGTATTTTTATTCAATCTTCACTGATGGTTTGCGGTTTTACCGTGTATTTTGCAAATTCAATTGAAACCTTTGTCGAAGATTTGAATCGTGCCAAACCCACACTATTCTTTTCGGTACCACGCTTATGGACCAAGTTCTATTTGGGCGTTAATGAAAAAATACCGCTCCATATACAAAAGATTTTATTTAAAATACCTGTGTTGGGTAAATTGGTTAAAAAGAAATTACTTACCAAGCTCGGGCTAAATCATGTCCGTTATGCATTTACTGCTGCTGCACCATTACCTACAGATATTATTTTATGGTATCGAAATTTAGGTTTAGAGTTACTTGAAGTCTATGGTATGACTGAAAATTGTGGTTATTCGCATGTGACACGTGTGGGGCAGTTTGCCAGTGGTTATGTGGGGCATGCCCAACCTAAAGTGGAGTGTAAAATTGATGAAAATGGTGAAATTCTGGTAAAAAGCCCAGGAACTATGTTGGGCTATTATAAAAATCCTGAAAAAACTGCAGAAGATATGACCGAAGATGGATTTTTACGTACTGGGGATTTGGGCGAGATCGATGCAGAAGGGCGGTTAAAAATTACTGGTCGAATTAAAGATATTTTTAAAACAAGCAAAGGCAAATACATCATGCCAGTTCCGACTGAGCAAAAAATCGGCAATCAGGCATTAATTGAATCTGTATGTATTGGTGGTTCAAGCCAACCACAACCAGTTGCCTTTATTATGTTGGCTGAAGATATTCGTAACAGTCTGAAGCAGAACCCGAAGCGAGATGAAATTGAAAACACCTTAAAAGCATTAAGAGTGAAGATCAATGAAGAACTTGAGCCCCATGCAAAAATCAGCTTCTTTGTCGTAGTCAATGAACCATGGACCATGGAAAATGATTTACTTACCCCAACGATGAAAATTAAACGTAATAAAATTGAAAGTCGTTATGAGCCATTTTTAGATGCTTGGGCACAACAGAAACGAGAAGTGGTCTGGGAATAAAAGTTTTTAACTGCATTCGTATTATTAGGAAAAAAGCCTGAATTGTAACGTTGATCAGTTCAGGCTTTTTAATTCTCTTCTTTTACAAATTAATACTGCACACCTTTAAAAGAAGGGGTTCTTGATGACACAAGTGAATTGCGCTTTAAATCATTTCGGCTTGTTTAAGTTCTAACTTGATATAGGCATAGAAAATGGGTGCAACAATTAAACCCGCTAAGCCAAAGAACGACTCAAAGACTAACATTGCCAATAAGACTTCCCATGATGCTGCATGGATTTTTGTGCCAATAATTTTGGCATTAATAAAGTATTCTAGTTTATGGATAAAAATTAGATAAAGTAATGCGATACCTGCGGTAGATACTGAAATGGTTAAACCTGCCATAACAATAATAGTATTGGAGAGTAAGTTTCCGACAATTGGAATTAATCCAAAAATAAAAGTCAGGATCACTAAGGTATTGGCAAAAGGTAAATGTATATCAAAAACAGGGAGGATCAGGTGAGAGAAAATCAAAAATAAAAATGTATTGATTAAAGAAATTTTAAACTGAGCAAACACCACATTTTTAAAAGATGACGAAAGATTTTCAATACGTGTGATCATGGCACGTTTAAATTCTGGCTGATCCGGCTGTGGGCGCAGTTGGTTTAATGAGACAAGGATCCCCACAATCATACCAATCAACATGGTGGCTAAATTATGTAAAAAGCCTGTTCCGGTACTTTTTAAGGTTGATAAATTATCTTTGATTAAGTCAAAAGTTTGATCTTTTAATTCAGTGAGTGAATAAGGAATAAATCCGGGAATATATTGTGCCACTTCAAGTTGTAGCTTTTGTAAGGTTTTATCGACTTGGTCACTGATGGCATTGATTCCCGCACCTTGCAAATCATGTTGAACAAAGCTGATTAAGCCTGTGATGCTGAGCACAATCAAAGAAATAATAAAGATGGCTAGAATAATACTGATGGTCAAGCGAGCTCTTTGACCATCAATATATCTCTCCGTAATGCTACCTAAACTATTGATAATTTCAAAAACAACAAAACCTGCAAAAAATGACGCTAAAAGATGCAAGGGAATCAGTAAAGACAAAAAGATCAGCATGATTAAGTAACTTGCAATAATACTTTGACGATCATTTAACAGTTTCATGTGAATAGAGCTCAATTATACAATTGATGTATAGGGGAATATAAAAATACCAAGTTAGATTTATATCACTCTAACTCGCGGCGAGATAGCTATTTTTAAATACAAAGCTTAATTCAATGTGAAAATATTTGGCCTGAATACTGGGTGAAAAGTCTTTAAAAAACGTTATAAAGATAAAAGATCACTATCGTGAGATTGATCAGAAAAATTTCAATGCTGCGTACATTGAGCAGTATATTGAATAGTACATAGAACGCTATTAAAGTGAGTGGTTCAAATGAATCACATCATGCATGTTATATAAGCCAGCGGGTTGAGAAATACACCACATTGCGGCACGAATTGCACCAGTCGCAAAGTTCATCCGATTGCTTGCAATATGTTTGATTTCGACCTGTTCCCCATGACCATAAAATATCGTGTTATGTTCACCAACAATGTCACCACCACGTATAGCTTGTAAACCGATCTGTTGGGGTACTCGCTCAGCTACCACAGCATGGCGTTGATAGACCGCTAAATTACTGAGCAATTGCGCTCTGACTTGAGCAATCGCTTCTGCATACATCAATGCAGTGCCTGATGGCGCATCTACTTTTTGTCGATGGTGTGCTTCGATGATTTCAGCTTCAAATCCTGCACCTAATAATTGGGTAGCAACTCGAACAAGATCAACACTGAGATTGACGCCAATGGAATAATTGCCTGAATGAACGATAGCAATATCTTGCGCGGCTTGAGCAATGTGTTGATTTAATTGCTCAGATAAACCAGTGATACCAATAATCATCGGTTTTTTAGCGTGCTGGCAAATTTTTAAATGTTGCGATAATGCCTTTGCTGTAGTGAAATCAATCACCACATCACAATGCTGAATGATGTCTTCCAAACGACCTGAAATAAGCACATTTAATGGTGCTAGATTGAGATACTGACCTAGTTCATGACCAATCGCTACACTTGCAACTCTTGCTGTAGCAACAGTAATGTTTAGTCCTGCATTGAGACAGGCCTGAACCAGCATTTGTCCCATGCGACCAGTCACACCAAGTATGCCTACACGAATGTTTTGTTGATTGTGATTGATCATAGGGTACTGATACTTGTATTTAATAGGCTATGAAAGAATAGGTATTATTTAATTTGCGCTTCGTCTAAATGACGTGAGCCTTCGAGTAACATACGAATCATCACCATGGTTTGTTCAGCGACTTCTTTACGTTCAGCAATCGGCAAATCAATCACCTTGGCACCCATATTAAATACCAACTGAGTAATAGCTTTGGCGACTAAATCAGGATGGGTTAATTTACTGTGATTGATGCGTTCTATTCGAATCAAATCTTCTTGGAGTTCTTGTTGGAAATAATTAAGTTGTTTGTCTACAGCAAGTTTATATTGTTTTGATCCTGTATAACCTTCACGCAGGAGTAAGCTCAAATTACCTTCATCGGCATCGAGTTGTTCAATAAATACTTCAACTGAACTACGAATAATACTGCTTTGTCTGATTGCCTTAATTCGAGCTTCATGCAAAATTTGACGGAGCACCACACCTGAACGATCAATCAGTTCAATCGCCAACTCATCAATATCTTTAAAGTGACGATAAAAACTATTTGGCGCAATCCCAGCTTCACGGGCAACTTCTCTTAAACTTAAAGAGGAAATACTTTTTTGCGGTCCAATCAGATTTAAGGCAGCTTGGAATAATTCTTCTTTAGTAATAGTCGCTTTGCGTCCAACAGTACGTACAGAAACTTTTTCAAGCTCATGAATTTGATCTTGAAGGGTAGCTGGGTTCTGAGGTAATACGGACGTTGGATTCATAAAGTATCAAATAGTTAAAATATTTTTTTCATTATAGCCTTTGTCATTACATAAATGAAATGTCTAGATACAATACACACGTATATACAAATATATATACATGTGTATAATAATTAAAAATCACTCAGATGGTGAGCCTAGTATGCACGCTATTGAAAAGCAAAAATCTCCCGTAAACACTATATTTGATATGGTGTTAGGTAATAATGCGACTAATTTTTGGCTACAGAAAATTAATCCATTATGGTCAGTTCAACAAGCTTTGGGGAAAATTGTTGAAAAAGAACAATCCGCTGCAGATACGATCAGCTTAACCATCAAAATTAACCGCTTGTTTGAAATGGGGTTAGCAGGGCAACATCATCCGATCACTGTCGAAATCAATGGTCGTCGTTATGAACGTACCTATAGTCTGACTCAATTAGATACGCAACATGTATTACTCACGGCAAAAAAAGTAGAAAAAGGCGTTGTGAGTAACTGGTTATTTGAACATGCCCAAGTGGGTGAGGTGATTGAATTTGGCCGACCTTATGGTGATATGTTATTGCCTCAAGTTGTCAGTCCATTGATTCTGGTCGCTGCGGGCAGCGGTATTACACCGATGTATAGTTTGATTCAGGCATTGGCAGCGAACCAGCAGCTTGATCGTCAACCAGTACATTTAATGTATTGGGTTAAAAAAAATGCAGACGTTGCCTTTAAACAACAGTTTGAGCAATTAGCCCAACAACATCCCGATTTTAAATTTGATGTATTTTATACCCAAGAAGTACCTGCGGATGCACGTTTAAATAATGAATATTTACATATTATTAAAAATCTTGAGCAAAGCACAGTGTATGTATGTGGCCCTTCAGGTTTTGTAGCAACAGCTGAACAATTGTTTCAACAGGCCAAAGTACTTAAAAGCGAAGCATTTAGTCTAAGTCCAGCGATTTCTGATGACACAGGCTTTATCAATGTCACTTTAACCAAATCCAATAAAGTGGTTGTAATCCCTAAAGGTCAAGCCATTTTAGTTGGCTTAGAACAACAAAATATCAAACCAGAACATGGTTGCAGAATGGGGATTTGCAATAAATGCGCGTGTAATAAAGCACAGGGTGCCACAAAAAACTTAGTCAATGGTCAAGAAAATTTTGAACCGAATAATTTACTGAGAATTTGTGTGAATACTGCCAAAACTGATTTAGTTATTGATCTTTAAGCGAGTTTTATCATGAATATGCCAGTTAAAATTCAATATTTTAAAAACACCAAAAACCGTGAACTGACCCAGACTGAGCTGGATGCTTTAGCGCGTGAGTTGGATGCAATTAAGCAAGAAGTGTTAGATGATATTGGCGAAAAAGATGCCAAATATATCAAAAAAGTATATGCCGCGATTCGTTATAGCAGTATTTTAGGCCGAGCATGCTTATTTGCGGGTTGGTTTCCACCTGCATGGTTACTTGGTACAGGCTTACTAAGCTTTGCCAAGATCATGGAAAACATGGAACTCGGTCATAATGTTATGCATGGGCAATATGATTGGATGAATGATCCACGCTTTAAAGGTACAACTTACGAATGGGACATTGTTGGAACCTCTGACAACTGGCGCCAGACCCATAATTATAAGCATCATACCTATACCAATATCAAAGGGATGGATGATGATATCGGCTATGGTTTATTGCGTTTATTCCCAGAACAACGCTGGAAACCGGGTTTTTTATTGCAGCCTTTATATGCAATTCCGTTCTGTCTATTGTTCCAATGGGGCGTTGCGATTCAAAATCTTGAAATTGGTAAATTGGTTTATAAACGCAAAACTTGGGCGCAGTTTAAAGAAGAGTGGAAGCCGACCCAGAAGAAAATTGGTAGACAATTTTTTAAAGATTATCTGTTCTTCCCTCTGATTGCTGGCCCCGCAGCTTTACCTGTATTTACAGGTAATTTAGTCGCCAACGGTATCCGTAATATTTGGACATTTAGTATCATTTTCTGTGGTCACTTTACCAAAGATGTTGAAGTATTCCCTAAAACTGTTTTACAGGATGAAAGTCGTGGACATTGGTATATGCGCCAAATTCGCGGTTCTTCGAATTTAACCGGTTCAGAAGCATTTCATATTTTGACCGGACATTTAAGCCATCAAATCGAGCATCATTTATTCCCCGAAGTGCCTGCTCGTCGCTATCGCAAAATGGCGCCCAAAGTTGAAGCGGTATGTAAAAAGTATGGTTTAAACTACAACAATGCAAGTTTGTTTAAGCAGTATGGTCAAGTCCTTGGACGTATTGTGAAATATGCATTTCCATTTAAAAAGTAGTTGATTTCCTAAAGCCAAAGCCACTTTTAAGTGGCTTTTTTATTGTTAATGATTGGGTTTTTCAGTAAAGTTTATTTGACTGTTATAAGGGTTTGTTGACAATTCGTCTACGTTTGCGACTGCGAGTGTTTTTTAGGCGATACTAGGCGCGGAGTATGAAATTTAGTCATTCTAAATGATGAGAAACAACGTTTCGCAAGGTAACTCGTAACGGCAAAAAACACTCTAGTCCCGAAGGGTTGTGGCTAAAATTATCTCAGCCTGTGTTATGAAACTCGAAAATAGTCTCGCTATTCTCTTCGTTTCATGCCTTGCCTGCTCAATTTTAGCCTACAACGCAAGCCATTTATGAAATGTCAACAGACCCTAAGATAAATGAGAAGAACATGATTCAAAAACAATTAGAAAATATACAAAATTGGTTAGTGCAACATGCGGCAAAGATTGCAAATCAATCACTTAATCCCGCGGCAAGTATTGCTGATATAGAACAATTTGAACAAAGGCTTTCTAAACACTTACCTGATGATTTTAAACAGTTATACTGTTGGCATAATGGGATGAATGAAGAGGAAAATTTAGGCAGTTTATTTTATGGCATGGAATTTTTATCGCTCACTAATATTGAAACTAAACGCGACGATCTTGCGGATCTCGTTGATGAGTTGTTTATACTTCAACATGCTGACCCACAAATCAATCCAACCAATGCTCACCATCATGATTGGGTTCAGTTTGCGCACGATGGTGGGCGGACGGGTTTGTATATGGATTTAGCACCCACCGCCGTAGGTCAAATTGGGCAAGTGATTTTTATTGATCATGAATATGATGTTGGGATTTTGGTCGCTAACTCGATTACCAATTTTCTTCAACAATTTTCAGATGATTTAAATAATGACTTGTATCAGTTGAATGAAGATTCTTTAGAAGATGAAAATGAGTTTTTAGAAAGTGATGCAGCTATTGATCTGGTCAATTGGCATATGAGTGAACGCTGGGCGCGTCCTGATTTTACTTAGCTTTTTTTAGAAAAATCATTTTATAAAATTATGTTTGAAAGCTTTACTAGTAAAAAGTGTATCAATGGCGATTATTGCTACACACTCAATTTTGAACGCATTACATTTCTAATCGAATCAATTTTACAAAATCAAGTAAGCTCTAATTTTTAAACGAGCAAAATGATGGATCATAAAATAACGGTTGGTGAGGTTGTAGCACGTTCAGTAAAAATCAGAGAACGTTATCATGAGCTAGAGCGAATAAATCATCATGCTGAATGGACAGTGCAAGAGGATGCGTTGGCATTTTTATCTGATGCTGGATTGGTTGGGAGATTAGTGATGGCGCAGACGGGGAAGTGGTTACACAAAGGCGATGCTCAGCAAGAGTTGCAGCATAAGTTAGGTGAATGTGTCTGGTGGTTAGCCATTATTGCCAATGAATTAGATATGGATTTAACTGAAGCCACACAATACTTTTTAGATAAAGCTGAAAAGATTTAAATTTTTGGAAAAATGTTTATTGAACATTTTTTATGACCAAGCATTTGATCATTAATTATATAGTCAACCTGTCAAAAACTCAGACACAAGAATATAATTCTTCTTAATTAATATTTTAAATTAAATCAATTGCATGGAAAAATAAATTGTTTGATTATAAAAAGCTTGCAATGCCATACCTTAAATTCAAAGTTTAAATACCATTGCGTAGGCGATGCCTCACTTTTCAGAGATGAAAAGATACCGTCTTAACTGTCAAGCAAATTATTTAAGGATTCATGCCTTATAATTTGCCTGATA